>JAISVN010000049.1 GCA_031271555.1 Candidatus Methanoplasma sp. | reverse complement strand
GGCCTTTTGAATCCGTGCCTTCCGAAGTGGTCCCTGTCATATTTGAGCATGTACATCTTTCCGGTCTTTGCGAGACCTGCCTGTCCATGCCCACCAATGAGACCGGCTCCGCGGCCTGCTTTCTTCCCACGCCCGTGGGTCCTTGATCCTCTCATCTTCTTTGTTCTGCTTGGCATGTTTCCACCTCACAGCATCCTGTTGATGAGGTCGTTGATCTCCTTGCCCCTGTATCCGAGCGCTCCTCCGTTCCTGAAAGAACGTTTGTTGCCCTCGTATCCCTTTATCGGGGGGTGCAGGCGGAAGACGGGTTTGGCGCCCTCCACATCCCTCATCCTGTAGTCGTTCTCGATTATCGCTTTGGCGAGCTCCTCAACGTTACCGAACTCGGTCTTCTCTTTGAGGTAGTCATCATTGATGTCCTTGTCGCCGGCGATCTTTCCGCGGGTCCTTATCATTGCGGAAAGGGTCTCCTCGTCGATCTCTCCCCATGTGCAGTAATCCTTCACCGTCTGAAGCATTCCTTTCGAGGACGGGTTCTCCGGGACCACTACGCAGTGGTTGACCCTTGTAAGGTTCATAAGTTCCATTGTGTACCTTATGTCCTTGTTGACATCTGCCTGTCCGCGCACGCGTATGACTGCAAATGCCATCTTCATTCCTCCCCTGCATCGATATCGGCATCAGAGAATCTCATGCCTATCGGGCCCGGAACTATATTCAGCCTGTTGGTCTGCTCTTCCGTGACCCTCATGCGGGCCGTCATCTTGAGCGCTTCGAACGTTGCCATGGCGTAGTTGACCTTCGTCTTGGTGTTGCCGGTCGCGAATCCCCATGAATCCTTTATGCCGGCAAGGGTCAGAAGGCTCTTTGCGACATCTCCCACCGCAAGCGATATGCCGCGGGGGGCGGGTTTCAGGGATACCGTTACCGATCCTGTGCGTCCGACGACCTCGAAAGGCAGGGTGTGGGGCTGGCCGCAGCCGCATTCCCACGATCCGCATCCTCTCTTCACTTCGATTATGTTGAGCTTTGCGTTGTCGATCGCTTTCTTGATCGAGGGTCCGACCTCTTTTCCTTTCGCTCTGCCGATTCCGATGAACCCGTCGCCGTTTCCGACTATGCAGGTCACCGCGAACCTTACCCTCCTTCCGGAGTCGGTCATCCTCTGGACCATGTTGAGGTCTATGACCTCGTCCTTAAGGTCCGGCAGGAGTATGTCGACTATCTCCGCTTCGCGGAGGGGCAGTCTCGTTTCCAATGCGTCGCTCATGGTTGTGATCTCGCCATTGAGGACCATCTGTCCCAATCTTGTCTTCGGGATCCAATCCATTTCACTCGGCCTCCATCTTCTCTTTGAGGCTGTTCAACGCAGCCTCGATGCCATCGTCTATGTGCTTGCCGTTTATCCTGTCCTCTGCCGGGAGCACGTCCTCGCTGTGGGGGACCTCCAATCCGGCATCGGTCATTCCTTTCACGACCGCGAACAATACGCCGCCGTGCTTCGGGTTCTGCATACCGATGTCAAGGACGGCATACTCTATGTCGTCCTTAAGTGCTCTCTTGCCCGCAAGGTAACCGATGAGGTACGCCGCAGGGATCGACGAACATGAGTATGTCCATCCCATGCCGCGCAGCTCTTTGGTCGATGCCGCGGCTCTGACTATATCTCCGCCCATATCGAAATCGATAAACTGAACGGTAACGTTCTTGTTGGACCTCCTTACCACTGCCCTGGGCTCTCCGCTCCTGAGGAGCTTCTTCCTGGCGTAATAGTCGGTACGGTATTCTCTTCTTCTTCGGAACGCAACTTTATATCTCGGTCCTGTTGCCATCAGATTTCCTCCTCTTTCAGGTGGCCGGCGGCGACCATGTGCTGCTTGAGGTTCCTGCGGGATTTGTAAACTCCTCCCTTGGCCCTCCTGTAATAGAGCCTGTAGACAGACGGAGTTATCTTCCCGTCGGCCCTGAGCGTCTTCAGCTCGTCACGGATGGGCCTTATGGTGGCTATCCACCTGCGCTTGGCGGGGACGCGTGCGTTTGCTGTTCCCTTCCTGCTGCCGGGGCCCTTCCTCTTTCCGCTTGCCTTCTGTTCGGCTACGTGTCTTATTCTTCCTCTCGATGTGCCCTGTTTGGGCTTCGCTCTGATCAATCCTGAGTCTATCGCGGTCCTGATGTCTGAACGGGTGATGCAGTCCTCGACCTCTTCGAGCCTGTCCGGGTTGAGCCAGACCCTGTTCTCACCGCATTTGAGGATCTCTGCCGCCATTCTTCTCTGGTTTCTGAGATCCATGTTCACACCATCCTGTTGAGGACCCTTATGCCTAATTCCGAGGCCCTGTCCTCTATCGCGATCCTCTTCTTGGTGCCTACGGTGCCGCCTATGCGTACCGCCTGTACCTTGGGATCTATGTTCTCAAGTCCTTCAACGTTGTATATGAGGACCTCTTCGAATCCGGAGGGGTGGAGACCTCTCGCGGTTATCGGCCCTCTGAATCCGATGTCGACCATCGGGGGGCGCCTCTTGAGCTGTCTCTTCATCTTGGAGTGTATGCCTTTCGGTTTCCTCCATTTCTCTCCGAGCTTGGAGTATCTGAACCATTCCTGCCTTTTGAATGCCGGTCTGCGTCCCGATATGATCGCCCTCTTTGCAAGTGCCTCAGCGGTCTCGTCGCTTAACTCGGGCTTCGCCTTCACGACGTATCCGCCGCTCTCGACGATCTCCGCTTCCGGTCCGTCCTCGTCTTCGACTATCTCGACCGCAGCCTTCGGCTCCGGGGTCTCGCCTTTCAGCGCGGCCTTCCATGAATCGACCGTCTTGGGGCCGACTCCCGAAAGGTTCTTTATTACCTCTTTGACCCTGACCTCGTCGAAGATCGCATCCTTGAGCTCAGACACGGACGATATTCCAATCTGCTCCAGTTCAGAGATGTTGTCCTCTTTCAGGCCGGGAAGGTCTGTTAGTGTCTTTATGCTCATTCTCTCACCTTGTGTGATTTGCCGACAATGTATATTCCGTCCTGGAAGATCCTCTTGTCGAATCCGAGTCTGGATGTTGCCTTCTCGATGTTGGCCGCAGTCTGTCCGCATGCTTCTATGCTGTTCGCTTCCACGGTGACGTCCGCACCGGAGATCTTGACCTTGCATCCTTCGACTATGTCGGCGTATCTGGGGTCACGGCCTCCCATGTAGTTGTTGATCTCCACGCGGTTATCCTTCACTGCTACTTTCATCGGGAAGTGTGAGAACACTATTTTAAGGGTGTAAGTGAAACCTACGGTCACGCCTTTTATCATGTTCCTGATATGGGCTGCGAAGGTTCCTACCATTGCCTTATCCTTTGTCCTCGGGTACTCGCTGCTTACGCTGACTACTCCTTCTCCGATGGCAATACTAACGCGGGGGTACGCAAAGTTTCTGCTTAATTCACCCCTTGGTCCTTTGACCTTAACGGTGTTTCCGTCCATTGAGACGGACACCCCACCGGGGATGGCGATGGTGCTTTCGATTTTCCCTGCTATTGTCATCTGTCATTCCTCAATATATGTACGCTAACAATTTTCCGCCTATGCCAAGTTCTTTGGCGCGGTCCTGCGTTATAACGCCGGCAGTGGTCGTCAGTATGAGCACTCCGAAGTCCTGGGCCGGAAGATACCTTGCCTCGAACCTCTCTATCTCATTCGCCTTGACCGAATACCTGGGCTTTATCACACCGCAGTTGTTTATGGCTCCTTCCATCATTACGCGGAATTTGCCTGCCTTGCCGTCTTCGATGTACTCGAACTGGTTGACATATCCGTGGTCCTGCATAACCTTCAGCACGCGGCCGATAAGTTTTGAGGATGGCTGGATGATGCATTCGCCCTTTCCGTTTGTCGCTGCATTTTTCATGACGCACATAGCGTCGTTGAGTGGATCGCTCTGCATTCTTTTCACCTCACGAATATTTCTTGAATCCCAACTCCGGGGCCATGTCCCTGAAGCACTGGCGGCAGAGGTGCATTCCGTATCTTCTTATTATGCCCCTTCTGCGTCCGCAGCGGGTGCATCCCTCGATCCTACCGAATTTCTTCTTTGGTTTCACTCTACCACCTCTATCTCATAGTTGTCTTTCATGTACTGGATCGCCTCGTCGCGGTCGACGCGGTGGCCAGGAGGTATCCTCCTTTTGAGGAGGGCCCTCTGGGTGACCCTGTTCCCGGTCCTTCTCAGGACCACGTTGATGTCCATTCCGAATATTCCGATCTCCGGGTCGTATTTCATGCCCTCGAAGTCTGTGTAATCCGATATGCCGAAGGACATGTTGCCCTCTTTGTCGAAGGAGTATGCGTAGATCCTCCTCTCTCTTATCGGAAGAGCCTTCTGGAGGAACTCCTCGGCGGACTCGCCCCTGAGGGTGACCTTGCATCCGAGGGGCATTCCCACGCGTATGCCGAGGTCCCTGTTCACGTTCTTCGATATGGTCTGCACCGATTTCTGGCCGGTGACCATTTCCAAGACCTTCTGTGCTTTCACAAGCCTCTCTCCGGCCTCGCCGACGCCGATGTTGACCGTCACCTTCTCTATGTGGAGCTGTCTCATCGCGTTCATTCGGACGCCTCCGGCAGTTTGATCTCGGGTTTCGACGAACCGATGATGAACACGTTCCTCTTGACCGTCTCTATTCCGCTCTTGAACCTGACTACGTTGTCGGACGGGCCTTTCACGACCACGAGGTCCGCTATGGTCTCCACCTTCCCCGCGAGGGCGCCGTTTATGATGAGCGCGGACGCTCCGTCGGCCAGCGGGAAGCTGTCGAGCACCTTCTGGTCCGCGACATCGATCTTAAGCGTGTCGCCGGACTTGTACATGTTCTTGTCCAGGACTATGTTCCTTCCTCCGCTGAGGTTCAGCTGGATCTTTCCTCCGCTGATCTTGGTCTTGCCCTCGATCCTGCAGAGTTTCCATTTCGCCTCATCCTCCGATACGGGGACGAGCGTCAGCTTTCCTTTGTCGGTCAGGAGCATGCGGTAGTTGAGTTTCATCTTGGGCAGGGACACTGTGTCCATCACGCCTATCGGGGCCTTCGGGTTCTTGACGGGAACGCCGTCCACCGTCAGCTCGCGGTTGCCGATTATCCTCTTCGCCTCTCTCGCTGTGTCGCAGACCTTCATCATGTCCCTGAGAACCATCGCTGCAGGCATGCTGCTCTCGAGCGAGTGCGCTCCCGGAGACTGTTTTGTCGCCCATACGGAGATCTTCCTCTTCAGAGGCCATGTCCCCGGTGCGGCTAGTCTTTTCAAATGGTCGCTCATTCTTTAGCCTCCTTCTTCTTTGAAAGTGAGTCTATCCTCCACTGATCCTCAGTGTTGAGTTTTGTTATCACCAGGTTGGATGCGTGTACCGGGCGCACTATGGCTGTGCCGTCCGCCTGGTTTATCGTCACTCCTTCAACGGATACGCGGCCGGTGTTGGTGAATACCTCAAGGACCTTCGCTTCGGTCCCGCGGACGTCCTCTTCACCGCGTATTATCGCAACCGTGTCTCCCTTGCAGACCCTTGCCGTGCGCACTCCGTACTGTTCGCGGAGTTCGTTGCTCAGGTGTGCCGAGAGCATCTTCCTCTTCACGTGGGAGGGTGCGTTGGCCTGTACCTTTCTCTGTACCCTTGCTTTGCTGCTTGCCATTCCTTTTCACCTCACACTATAGTATTTGCGGTGGCCGCGATACGGGGCCACCTGTCTGCCGCTTCCCTTGCTACCGGACCCTTTATGTCCGTTCCTTTCGTCTCGCCGGTCTCTGTAACGATGACGGCTGCGTTGTCCTCGAAATACACCATAGTGCCGTCCGCACGCCTGGTCGGGCGCCTCTGACGGACTATCACGGCGAATACGATCTGCCTCCTCATGGCCGGCGTTCCTTTCTTGACCGATGCTATGACCATGTCCCCGACACCTGCCGAGGGCACCCTTCTGGCGACCCCGTGGTATTTTGGAACCGTTATGATCTCGATCACCTTGGCACCGCTGTTGTCTATTACGTCAAGGCGCGATCCGTTCTGAAGTCCTCTTGTTTGTGTTCCTGAGATCCCTTTCATTTCAGATTCACTCCTTTTTCTCTACGACCACGAAAGAGACGGTCTTAGAGATCGGGCGGCACTCCATTATCCTCACGCGGTCGCCCACTTTGAGCCCCATGCATGGTGATGCGTGGGAGGAGTACCTGTTGGACCTCTTCTCGTATCTTTCGTATTTCTTCTGATATTTCAAGTAGTTGCGCTCTACTACGACGGTCTTGTTCATCTTTACGGTCGCAACGACTCCGTCGATGACCTGGCCTCTGACTGAAAGACTGCCGTGGAACGGGCAGTTCGGGTCATTGCATTCAGAGGTCGGGGGGACCACGTCGATTCCGATGTTTCTAACTTTTGCTGTCATTTTAATCACCTAACCTTCTTTATTCTGTCCTCTGGTCGGTGTTGTATGTCTTTGCCTTCGATGTCCATGTGTATGCCTTCATAAGTGAACCTGAACTCATTGCCTGGTTTCGGTACCATTCTTTCAGTTCCGGCCGATGAGATGGTGAACGTGTTCTTCGTCTCGTCTACCACTTTCCCGGAAATTCCCGAGTATGGGGCTGACAGCACTACCACGTCCAGTCCAATGAGTTCTGATCTCATGAAATCGCTCCTGTTCATCTTATCTTACTTCTGTGCGGAATCCCATGTCTTCCAGCACGGCCTTCACTTTCTTTTTGTGATCTCCCTGAAGTTCGATGCGTCCGTCTTTGTATGCTCCGCCGGCGGCGCATTTTATCTTCAGTTGCTTGGCCAGGTCCTCGACGTCTATGTCATTCTCGTCAATGCCGTCGATGACCGTGACCATCTTGCCGTATCTTCTGCTGTCCACGGATATCCTTACCATCTGTTGCTCGCGTGCGATCTCCTCGCACATGCAGAGCTCCTTAGGCAATCCACAAACCGGGCATATCTCGGCCATCAGACCTTTTCCTCCTCATTCTGAACAGTCAGGATGCGGGCTATGTTCGTTCTTATAGCGCGGATTATGCCGGGGTTGGAAGGTGCACCTCCCATCGCCGACACTCCTCTCTCATGCATGAGGTCGTTGCGGAGCTCCTTGAGCTTCTCGTTGCGTTCCTCTGCACTCATATCCCTTATGTCCGCTGTCTTAAGCAGTGCCATTACTGGACCTCCTCTGCTGGTGCTTCGGCCTTTTCCTCAACGACAGGTGCTTCCGCGGGGGCCACTCCGCCGAACAGGTCGGGGAACTTTGCCGCTGCATCCGTCTTGCTGAGGACCGTGGTGTCCGCAGGAAGTTTCGAGTCGGGCCTCATTACCTCTACGGTAACTCCTATGACCCCCATCTTGAGCGTCGCGACCGCGTATCCGCGCTCTACGAACAGCTCTCTGGGCTCGCCGCAGAATTTTATGTAGCCTTCCTTGAACTTCTCGGTCCTGTGCCTCTGTCCGGTGAGTTTACCGGCGATTATGATGTGGCAGCCGCGGGCTCCGGCATCCATCACCCTGCGGACGGTGGAGTGCCCTGCCCTGCGGAAGTGCCATCCTCTCTCGAGGGAGAATGCCAGCTTCTCTGCCATTATCTGTGCGTTCAGGCTTGCGTTCTCGACTTCCTGAACCTCTATCTGGGGGTTCTCGAAGCCGTATTTGTCCTCTATGACCGCAGTCAGGTTCTTGATCGTCTGACCGCGTCTTCCGATCACCAATCCCGGCCTCTCGGTCGTGAGTATGACGCGTGTTCCCATCGGGGTCCTCTGGATGTCGAGCCCTCCGAAACCGGCGCGGCTGACCTCTTTCATGAGGTACTCTTTGAGGAGAACCCTGCGTACGTTCTCAGCAACGAATTTCCTTTCTGATGCCATGATCACTCAACCTCCTCTATTATTACCTCTATGTTGGCGGTCTCCTGGTTCCACTGCGTGGCCCTTCCCTGTGCCCTCGGCATGTGGCCGGGGATGGTCTGGCCTCTTGCAATGGTTATTGTGGATATCGCCATGTTCGATGCGTCCAATCCTTTGTACTCGGCGTTGGACATTGCGCTCTTTATGACCGCGAGTATCGCCCTGGAGGCTTTGACCGGGTATCTTCCCGGTCCGACGCCTTTCTTGTGGGAGACACGTTTGTTGTATCTCTTCAGGGGCACCGGCCTGTCCAGCATTATGACCTCTTCAAGGGTCGTGACCGCTTTCTCCACTTTCATCCCGCGCACCATTCCGGCGACCTCGCGGGCGAACTTGGGAGATATGGGCTGATCCTTTGCCAGGGCCTTTGCGGAGATATCGGGGTCAGATACTGTTGTGTAACCTTTGTTCGTAACCATATTTGACACCTCACTTCAGCGGCATGAACTTCGAGGACCTTGTCGCACCTACTCCGGGTCCGGAGTGCTGAGGCGCCTTCCTCGTAAGTACGAATTCACCGAGGAAACAGCCGATCATCTCCGGCTTTATCTCGAACTCTTTGAATTCCTTTCCGTTGTATATGCTCACAGTCTTCCCAACGAATTGGGGTATTATCGGCAGGTCCCTGCGGTGTGTCCTGACGGGCTCTTCAGCTTCCTTCAGTTTATCGAACAGCAGCTGCTGTTCGTAGTTGAGGCCGCGGAGGTATGTCCTCCTCGCCCTCGAAGGAAGAATGCCGAGTATCTCATCAAAGGACATTGCCAGGAGCTCCTCCATCGTGAATCCGCGGTAGAGGAATTCCTTCTTCCTCCTTGCCTGGATTGCCGATGCCTTCTTTCTGGACCTCCTTCTGGTTGCCTTTGCCGATCCTGCAATAATCTTCTTCTTTGCCATTCAGAATCACTTCCTCTTTTTCTTAGGCAGGAAACCCACCTTTTGTCCCGGCGATGCGGTCCTCTTCTGACAGTTCGGTCCTCCGACGTGCGGGTGGCTTCCTCCGCCGTGGGGGTGGTCCACAGCGTTCATGGCCACTCCTTTGACCTTCTTGTTTGCTGTCGATCTCGATCTCAGCGTCAGGTAGTTCTTTCCGGCCTTGGCCAGAGGTTTGTCGCCTCTTCCTCCGCCTGCTACGACCCCGACCGCCGCGCGGCAGTTGGGGTTGAACTCTTTCATTGCTCCGGAGGGCATGAGTATCATGACCTTCTCTCCTCTGCTGACTATGGTCGCAGAGGATCCTGCGGTCTTTGCGTACTTGCCTCCGTCGCCCGGCTTTGCCTCTATGTTGTGCACTGCCGTTCCCTCAGGTATCTTGGACAGTATGGTTATGTTGCCGGGGGCGACCTTGTCGCTTCCGACCTGTATCTTCTGTCCGACCTTCATTCCGGCCGCTGCAAGCTGGTAGTCCGTCACTCCGTTGAAGTCGATGACTGCGAGGGGGCTTGTCCTTCCGGGTGCCTGGATCAGGTCCTTCAAGGTGCCTACTCCCTCATCGAACTGGGGGAGCCTAACGTCGTCCACATGTCTGTGGCTCGGGGAGCGGTAGTGTGAGTTCCCGCGCCCTCTTCTCTGTGTAATCAATCTCTTTCCCATTCGATCACCTCAGAACACTCCGACCCTCATACCTACATCCTCTGCGGAGTATCCGTCCGCAAGCTTGATGATGGCGTGCTTGCCGTCCTTCTGTATCTTGGTCCATACGCGTTCGACCTTCACTTCGAAGCGCTCTTCGAAAGCTGCTTTTACGTCGTCCTTGCTGGCCTGTCTGTGCACTATGAACTCGATCTTGTTGCCGTCCCTGAACTTCTGCGTAGGAGTGCCGGACAACAGGTTGAGCGTCTTTTCCGTTACATACGGTCTTATGAGTATGTCGCTCTGCTTCACTGCTTCCACGCTCCCATCTGTTCTATGGCCGATCTGGTGTAGACCGTCAGCCTGCCTGCGTCCCCTCCGGGCGCGAGTATTCCTGTACTGAGGGTGCCTACCGACTCCACGTCGACTCCGGGCAGGTTCGATGCTCCCTTAAGGACGGGGGCCTCCCTGTCCGATACCACTATGAGTACTGACACGGGGGTCCTGTATCTCCTGTTCCTCATCTTTCCCCTTCCTGCGCGTATCTTGCGGCCTTCCTTGGCGCGTTCTACGTCGTATCCGATTCCTATGCTGTCGAGCACCGCGTTGATCTCGGAGGTGCTCGTCATGTTCTGGAATTCATCTTCTATTATTATAGGGAAGGAAACGGAGTCGTCGAACTGGTGTCCGCGTTCCCTCACGCAGTCCGCACAGCCTGTTGCGGCAACTGCGGAGAAGCGTGCGATCCTCAGCTCTTTCTTGTTCACTTTCTGATCCCACTTGGTTTCCGGGCGGGGCGGGTGCGCTCTCCTTCCGGTCACGTTGTTCGGGGATTCTGTGGCTCTCCTTCCGTCCTTAAGCCTCTGGACGCGGGCCACACCTCTTCCTTTTCCCCATGTGCTTACCGAGTGCCTGAGTCCCGATCTTGCCGCCGGACCGTAGGGCTGCCTCTTGTTGGCGGCCGCGGCCAGTATGGCTTTCTTTATTATATCGGGCCTGTACTCGGATGAGAACACCTCGGGGACGTCAATGGTTCCGGAGACCTCTCCTTTCACGGAATAAACATTTGTCTGTGCCATTTACTCATGCCCCCTGCTTTGATTCGGTGGATATGTAAGTAACATCGGCCACCGATACGTCTGCCTTCTTGGGCGCTCTCGTTGCGTCTCTGAGTCTTATAAGTCTCTTGGTCGGTCCGGGGATGGAACCGTGTATAAGGACGTATGTGTTCCTTACCTCTCCGTAGTTGAGGAAACCGCCTTTGGGGTTGACCTCTCCTCCGTCCTCTCCGACCTTTATGATCTTCTTGTTGAATTCTGTCCTCTGGTGGTATCCCATCTGACCGGATGCCGGGACCGTGCTTCTTACGTAGCCGGGTCTCTTCGGGCCGAGGTTACCTATTCCGCGGCGGTGTTTGCTGTTCCTGTGGGAAAGCAGTTTTACACCCCATCTCTTGGTAACTCCCTGGAATCCTTTTCCTTTGGTGACAGCGATGACGTCGATAAGTGCTCCGTCAACTGTGAAGTCCTTTACGGCGACCTCTTTTCCCAGAATTCCTTTTGCGTACGCCACCCTCTCATCCATCTTTCCGCCTCCGATCCTGAGTTCCATCAGGTCGGGGACCTTCTTCGGGACACCGCTGACCATCTTCGGCTGGGTGTATGCGAGTATGCGGACATCTTCGATGTCAAGCCCGTCATACCTTCCGAACGATGATTCATCGTGGTTGGTGGGTACGTTCAGCCTCTTCGAGAGCAGGGGGTCGAGGTCGTTTGCCCATACCTCTCCTGCCGTCTTGAGACCTGTTATGCTGCTCTCATAGAATCTTACCGCAGCTACCCTCATCGGAGGTACCTCTACTACCGTAACCGGTACCTGGACCTCCATTCCAGATGTTGTGCTCTTTGCCCTCTTGTCGACGATGAACGCATGCGTCATCCCGACCTTGTATCCGGCGAACCCCTGTATCTTGGGCGATCCGCTGATCTCAGGCCACGAGTCCAACCTTGGGGTCTGCGACTGTGCTCTCTTCCTAGGGCCGAATGCCCTGGATCCTCTCTTTGGACGTCTCCTCTGTGACATTTATTCACATTCCTGCGAGGGTGTCTTCGCTAACCTCGCGCTTTATCGACGAACGCGTCTTGACATCTGACCGTGACGCCATATTCATCTCGAGAATTTCGACATGAGTGAACTCGGGTTGCTCGGAGCATTGCCCGTTGCGTGTGGTCAGACATACAGCATGTCCAATCTAAAAATGGTATAATAGGCTTATATTTAAAAGCTACTGATATCAGCAGGAGTTATCATATTCGGTCTGATGCTGCCTTTGCCCCTGCTTTCGGAAACAGCGCCTGCATTCTCCAAGCCCAATAAAGCGGCATCTTCTTTATGATTCCGTCTTCGCCCGCCGCCATGGAAATGATCACTGCCGTCTCTGGATCGAACTTCCGGAGGTATTCATTCAAGCTTTTCGAATCTGTTCTGTGTCCTGATTTCACTTCCACAGGTATAGCTTTACCGCCATACTGGATCACGAAATCGACCTCGGCTCTGCCGTCAGACCTCCAATAGAAGGGTACCTCTTTATTCGAACATATCATCTCGTTGAGGACATAATTCTCTACGATCGCTCCCTTGAACTGCTCCAACCCTTCCGCATTGCCGAATTCAAATGTAGAATCCAAACCGGCCATCCTGCGGAAGATGCCGACGTCCGCAAGATATATCTTGAAATGTGTGCTGTCTGCGAACAGGGGCAGCGGCAGTCTCGACGGATCGGCCGACTTCACTTTGTGGATCAGGCCTGCATCTATGAGCCACTCAAGCGCATCCTCCAGATCTCTGGCCCTGGCTCCTGTTTTGACGTGGCCGAACATGAATTTCTTGTTTTCCTTTGTCAATTGTTCCGGTACGGAATTCCATATCAGTGTGAGCTTCTGCACAGACTCTGTGGCATGTTTGGCAAAATCCTTTTCATAATCCTTTATGATATTGTCGATCACGCTATCGACCTCATTTATGTCTCGGTTCTCCACCCATGCCATTACGGCGGCCGGCATGCCTCCTATGGTCAGGAACATGCTCAAATGGAACTCCAGCCTGGATGTGAACGGCTTTATGAACGGATCCGTCGGAAGCCGTGCATCCATCTCTTTCACGAGTTCGCCTTCGCCATTGGCCATGAGGAACTCCTTGAATGACATCGGCCCCATCCTTATCCTGTCCACCTTTCCTACCGGGAACGAATACGGTCTGGACATGAGCACGCCCAGAAGAGAGCCGGCGCAGGCTATGTGGTATTCCGGGGCATTCTCGTAAAAATATTTCAGAGATGTCAGGGCCCTGCTGCAGAATTGTATCTCGTCGAATATGATCAGTGTTTTTCCAGGCTCTATTTTTTCACGGGACAGTATTGCCAATTGAGACAGTATGCGACCGACATCCAGATTCGGCCTGAATATTTCGATGAGTTCATCATTTCCTTCAAAGTTCAGGTAGACCACGTTATCGTAATTTGCATTTCCGAATTCTTTCAGAAGGAATGTTTTACCGCACTGCCTTACGCCTTCCAGTATCAGAGGTTTTCTGTGTCTGCTGTTCTTCCAGCTAAGGAGATCTTCATAGGCAAGCCTGTACACATCGTATGTATAAATGTAGGCATATATTATATTTTGTCTGGCCCACATTTTTCGAACATATTTTTAAGATGTTTTACACATTTTCCGAATGTGTTTTTGGGGTTTGTTACACATTTTCCGAACGTTAGTTGGATGTAACCATCCAATCAAATCTCCCGTTCATTCTCCCTTCTTTGCCTTTTCCTGGGCCCTCTTCATGCGCGCTTTAGCATCGAATCCGGTCGCCTTCTCCACGAACACGTTCAGCTTCCTTTTGCTGTTCAGGATATCCTCGTCGGCCATCTTCCCTTCTTTGTTGGCCGTCACGACCTCCATCTTGTCCTTGCTGACGACCCTGACGGTGATGCTCTCCAGCACCCCGTAGGAAGAGACCAGGCTGTCGCCTTTTTCGGATACGTTGCCGAAGACCTCATCCATCATATTGCGGAGAAGATCTCCCTCTATGTTCTTGAACCATCCTTTTTTAATATCGTACTCAACCATCTTTTCCACATCCTAACGCAAGGTCACTGTCGAACCCTCTGTCAAGGTCCGCTGCAGTACCCAGTATTTTTTCCGATTCCAAATATCTTTGCCACGAATCGATGCATTCGCACCTGATGTCGAGGTCTTTTACATCCTGAGAGAAAGAGAACCTCTCGATCCCGTCGAGTATCTCCCTGTCGCACTTGCCGCAGTTGTGCACTCCTCTCGAAGTCCCACCTCCGGACGGGGACGACATAAGGCGGGCGTTGACCTTGGAGGACAATTCCCTCAATACTTCGACCAGCGACCATATCCACGGCGGCCTGAGCTCCCCCGCCCTCCACAGCCTTTCGGCGTAGGTCCCCCTCTGGACGTTGAGAGGGTTTATCGAGATCTCATCTGAGAACTCGTCCGCGAACACCGCGGACCTTACTGTGTCCTCCATGGCAGCCTTTTCCGTAAGGAACGGGGGCTTCAGCAGAAGGTACGTCCTGACCTTCAGGCCCGCATCTTTGATCATCATGCCTGCCTTCCTGCTGTCCTCCTGCGTGAACCCTTTGTTGATCGATATGCTCAGGATATCGGGATCAGAACTCTCAAGACCCAGCGCTATCGTCACATTCTTAGGGAGTACGGAAAGCGCCTCTGGTGTGACGAACTCCGGCCGGCTTTCGAACAGTATCCTTTCGCAACCGGAGAACTCGTTGAATATCCTGCCCCTTACCGCAGCCGGGATCTCGTTCTCATCAAGGAAACTGCCCGAGGTGTATATCTTGACGAAAGGTTCGCCTTTGTACTTCGACAGGGCCTCATCTATCTGCCTGTTGAGGTCTGCCTCCGTCACCTCATTCATCGATGCCTGCCTGTATCCGCACATGCTGCACCCTCCGGCCTTTGCCCAGCAGCATCCGTTCGTGCGCATTATAATTACCATTGCTTCGGACACTTTACCGGATACCATGTCCTTCTCTTTCCAACACGCTTCAAGCTGGGACGGCGATCGCTTTCCTTTCATCTTCTAGTCCTGTGTTTGGGAATGGATTTCGTTTATTAATCCTTGTCAATGCAATACTCCATTTCGATTGGTCATTGTCGTGGTTTGTATTCTGCCCATCTTTTGGTATGATGTGCGGTTCATGCCTCTTACTCGTACTTGCGGCTATGCCTATGCAACACGGCGTACAATGTGAAGGGCATTGCAGCGACCAGGATCATGGCCCCTATGATGAGCCAGAGCGTGTTGCCGTTCGATATCTGTCCGTATTGCTCATCATAGAAGTACACCTCCAGATACAAAGGTGTCATCACGTCGTTGAATGAAATCGTCTCCTGATCATACGTTATGCCGTCGTTCCACCAGTTCCTGAACTCATAGCCGTCTCCGGCATATGCTGTTACGGAGACATCAGCATGGTGCGGGAGAGTGACGGGAGAGACGTACTCGGTGAAAGGTGACCCGTTTATGCTGTACCATATCTCGCCGATACCATATCCTACGGTTATGTCAAGGACTGCCGGCTCTCCGGTTATGACCTCTATGGAATGGTTGCTCAAAACGTTCCTGAAGGTGTATGTTCCAGACTCAACCTGTTCTGGGGTCAGAGGCGTTCCGTCCACCAGCACAGAGGATATCGTATTTCCGGGTTTTGCCGAGAACATATAGGTCTGGCTTCCTCTGCTGATGATCTGTGTCATTCCGTTCGGAGTTATGTTCGAACCGCTGTCGGATGAGGATGTTATCATGTAGGATGCATCGACATCCTCTGCCTCCATTACGTCGGGTATCCCATCGCCGTTCTTATCATATCCCCATGCGGCGTAGACCGTCGCGTCGGCGGTCATATCAACGCTGGTTATTATCACAGGGGCAGGGTCCCCTTTGGAGAATATCCCGTCGCGGTCGACAGGCATCCATCCTATGAACAGGACCTCGGACCCATCCACGGGGGAGTGCGTCGGGCCCTCTTCGGATATCTGGTATCCGTTCTGCTTTGGCAGGAGTATACTGTCGGGCCCGTCGAAGTTGCCTCCGTTGACATCATATGTCAGAGTATATTCGAGGACATCCGGTATCCCGTCACCGTTCTCATCATATCCCCATACGGCGTAGATTGTAACGTCATTATCGGTTATGGTCACTTTGCCGATAGTTTCCGGCGGGATGTCGTCGTCTTTACCATATATTTTGGTATCACGTTCCTCTGTCCATCCGATGAATACGACGCCCGTTTCGCCGATGGGGCCATGGGCCAGTGTCATGGCATCAAGCGTGTGCTCGTCCGCGAGCAGACCTGACTTTATTATGCCCGGGCCTGTTCCGCCGTTCATATCGTAGGTCAGGGTGTATTCCTCTTCGTAAATATCGGCCGTGCCGTTGTTGTTCGTGTCAAGCCCCCATGCGGCGTAGACGGTCACATCGCTATAGGCTATAGTCACGGCAGTGACGGTATCCGGTCCTGCTGCATCATCATCCTTTGTGTATACTTTAGAATCAGCAGACAGGGTCCAGCCGATGAATATCATGTCAGTTCTGCCTTCAGGTGTTCCGGGTGGTCTGAATTCATTAAGACTTTGAAGGGTTCCTGAGGTCAGACCGCTTACCAATACAAGGTTCTCACTGCCATTGTTAGGATTGTAAACCACTGCATATGTCTTCTCTGTCCACTTGGCGTAGAGTGTGGCGTTGGAGTCTATGTCCCATGTCGAGACCCCGTTGCCGTCGGAGTCCGTGTACTGCTTACCGTTGCCGTCGGAGTTTCCGAAATATCCTCCAAAATCGTATCCGGTGTATTCTGGTACAGCCACGCTGGGGAACATCTCATCAAATGTCACCTGGACTGTTCCCTGGCCGCCGCTGCCTGCGCCGTCATTTAGGGTCACGGTGTATGTGATGTTCTCCCAGACCGCCGCGATGACCACGTCCGAGGTCCCGATGGTGAATTCGTTGCCGGAGACATCGACGCCTCCCGACACGACCGTCCATTCCTTGAAC
>JAISVN010000139.1 GCA_031271555.1 Candidatus Methanoplasma sp. | reverse complement strand
TTCCAATGATATCCCTCCATAATCATACCCTATTCATTATTACGTTGTCTTGAAATATATATTTACTGTTGTGCCTACATATTTTTGAAAACATTCTATATTTCTAAGATAGGGGACGCAGCAGTCGATATAAGATGCAAAAGTGGAGTAATTCTTGCCTCCTCACTCCGGTATGCCGTTCTCGATTTTAAATTCCTTAAGGATCACTTTGATTATCATAAAGCTCCACGCCGCTACGATCAATGCGCTCACTATCTCAGATACTGTCAGCCCCCACCATATGACCGTGAGGTCCGATGTTACCATTATCGCAAAGTAACAGACCGGCAGCATCAAAAAGTTCCTGAATATGGAGGACAGAAGCGACTTCACCCCCATGCCCAGGGCTTGGAACAAAGATTCGGCGACCATGCCCAGAGCCATGAATGGCAGGAACACGCATGCGATCCTCATGAATTCGGTCAAGCCGGCATTCAGGTACTCTGTGCTTGGATCGTACGTGAACACTGTCAGGATCTGCGGTGCGAAGACCGCCGTCACAGCGCTTATCAGTACCATCGACAGCACCGATATCTTTATCGAATAGGTGTATGCGGTCTTTATCTTATCATAGCGTCTTGCGCCGTAAGCTGCCGCACATACAGGGACCAACCCCGTGGCTATGCCCATAAGAGGTATCGCAAGGACATTTATCACTCTCCAATCCGAAGAGTATATCGCCACGCCGTCATCCCCTCCGACCTGCAGTATTATCAGGTTCATGAATATGGAGACAACGGACAGTATTATCATCTGGACCGATGCAGGCAGCCCTACCTTGAATATGTCCTTTATGATGACCGGATCGAATTTGAAACCTTTGAACCTGAATTTAAGGAACAGGTCCTTCTTTATGAAGTACCAGTAGAATATAATGACCATTGAAACAGCCGTTGCCAATACGGTGGCTATGGCCGCGCCGGCCATGCCCCAGCCTAGCCCGTAGTCGTATATGAAGAACGGATCGAGGACCATATTGATAACAGCGGCCAATATCAGTATGTACATCGAGCGTTTTGCTGACCCTTCTGACCTGAGTATGCTCGAAAGCACTCCGACTATCATGAATACGAAAGTGAACAAGGACATCGGCATCGCATAGTTGATGCACTCCTGTATCGTGCTCTCTGCGGCGCCTGTACCCATTGCTCTCAGGAACGGCTCCAAGAATATGATCAGTGCTACCGTCATTATCGCACTCGCGATCAAGATCAGGACAATGGAATGCGATGCGGTATTGTCAGCTTCGGATTTCATGCCCGCGCCTATCCGCTTGGATATTGCGGATGCCGCTCCGACGCCTATTCCATTGCTTATCCCTATGACTATGAAGAACAGCGGAAAGACTATTCCGACGGCGGCCAACGCATCGGTCCCCAGTCCTGCCACCCACATGGCATCTATCAGATTGTTGGCCGACTGCGCGATCATGGCTATGGATATCGGGATCGCCATCGCAAGGATCGCTTTCTTGGGGTCTCCCAGCAGGGTCTCCACATCTTTGGTCTTATCGTATTCCTCCATATCGCCACTTGCTTTACCTTAACTCCGGGTACTATTTGACACTTTTCAGAACTGATTGCATTTTTATGCCTCTATCATGACCACATTAAAGATGTAGAAGTGTATTGCACATGTCCCGAATCCCTTAAAATCTGTTCAGAGACATCAAAGAGGGCAGGGTAGCGTCCGGCAGATATGTATAAAAGAGTTTAGTGAAGGAATTCTCTAACAAACTGTTTCTCCAGGAGATGACCGGACGCTGGCACTATTATGGTATCCATGATTCATATAGTTTGGCAGATACCACCAACTATATATGCCTCTAGGATCGAGTTAAGTTTATACATCCTGTACAACATACCGAACATTTATGTTGCTGGGACATAAGGAGTCGTCCATTTTGCGGCATATTAGAGACCATACATGAAAACGGTCAAGAACTTAGAGAGAACGGAAGCGGAGCAGACGCTTTGCTTCGTTCTGCCGCATGTCTAGAAAATAGGACGCCTGATTGGAGCCACGAAGAGGGAATTATACGTCCGGTGAAATGAATGTGACTGTTGTCTTAAGAGGTAGCCACACCGGACGCCGGCTCTGTTACGGTTTTGAGGCTTTTATATGTTGGCATATACCTCCATCTATGAACAGCAGGAAACAATATTAAGAACAATATCCACAAATAAAAATCGAGCCTATTGGTTTCTAGCAAAAGGTTTTCTGTTCTTCCCATACAATCAATATTCCTACATATCTTTGGCTGTCAATACGCTTTCGCCATAACCATTGAGAGTGCCGGTACGTCCAGCGGCATCGCGTTGCAACGATTTTTTACTTCTTTTGCTTTGAAACCTAAACAGAACTATGCATATGCGGATGCACCCTTATGAACGCATGCTCAAAGACGGTATATGAACTCACGTGATTTCATAACCTTTTTTTATATCATCCTGAATAACTGTCTGTTCAAAATGTCACAGTACGATTCAGTTACAGTCGAAAGACGCTGGCAGAAGATGTGGAAGGATGAGGGCATCTACCGTTTCGATCCAGAGTCGGATAAGCCTGCGTTCAGCATCGACAACCCTCCGAGGTACACATCGGGCTCTCTCCATCTGGGACATGCTACAGGATATTCCCTGATCGACTTCGCTGCTAGGTACAGGAGGATGAGGGGGTACAATGTGTTCTTCCCTCTGTGTTTCGACGTTAACGGAACACCCATCGAAGTGAGGGTCGAGAAGAAACACAACATAACGAAGCTGGACCTCCCCAGGGAGGAATACAGGAGACTGTGCAGCGAATATGCCAACAGCTTCATCGATGAGATGACCCATCATTTCGAGATACTCGGAGAAAGCATGGATCCCAGCATCTATTACCAGACGGATGCCCCGTATTACAGGCGGATCACACAGATATCCTTCGTGGAACTGTTCAACAGGGGCCTTGTATACAAAGGGGATTTCCCTGTCAACTGGTGCCCAAGATGCATGACTGCCCTTGCCGACGCAGAGGTCGACCACAAAGACAACGTGACAAAACTGAACTTCGTCAAATTCAAGATAGACGGGGAGGACGACCACGTCATGATCGCGACGACCAGACCGGAACTCATATGCACATGCAAACTGGTCGCGGTCCATCCTGACGATGTGGAAAAGAAACACCTTATTGGAAAGACGCTCGTAACACCCGTTTACGGAAAAAAGATCAAGATCATCTCCGATCCCAAGGTGGATCCGAAATACGGCACCGGAAATGTCATGATATGTACCATCGGCGACAAAGATGACCTGGAATGGGTTATGAAATACCGCCTCGAGATGGAAAAAGGCATCGATGAGACCGGAAAGATGACCGCCATTGCCGGCAAATATGTAGGAATGCCTGTCAAAGAAGCAAGAGAATGCATAATATGCGACCTCAAGGAGACGGGGGAGCTTGTCAAACAGGAGGACACTCCTCAACAGGTCTCCGTCTGCTGGAGATGCAGCACGCCCATCGAATATCTGCAGGTCCCCCAGTGGTTCCTTAAGACACTGGATTTCAGAGAACAGGTGCTGCAGAAGGCCGACGAGATCAATTGGTTCCCGGACTTCATGAAGATCAGGCTCAAGGACTGGGTGGACTCCCTTGAATGGGATTGGGTCCTGAGCAGACAGCGCATATTCGCGACCCCGATACCGGTGTGGGAATGCGAGGACTGCGGAAAGGCGGTCTGCGCAACTGAGGAGCAATGCTATGTCGATCCGACCCTGGATGCCCCTCCTGTCGATAAATGCCCGGAATGCGGCGGAAAACTGATAGGCTGCACCGATGTGTTCGACACATGGATGGATTCTTCCGGATCATGCCTTTACAATACATTCTGGAAGAGGGATGAGGATCTTCACAAGAAGTTCTTCCCGATGAGCATGAGGCCCCAGTCCCACGACATAATCAGGACATGGGCGTTCTATTCCATACTCAGGTCGGAACAGATCAAACAGTCCCGCCCATGGGACGACATCATGATCCATGGATTCATAATGGCCCCTGACGGGACCCCTATGCATTCGTCCGTGGGTAACGTCATAGACCCGATCCCGATACTGGAGAACTACGGCGCCGATGCCCTTAGATACTTCGCCGCGTCCTGCTCGCTCGGAACGGACCATGCATTCAGGGAGCCCGATGTGGTCAGAGGCAAGAAGCTTTACAACAAGATATTCAACATAGGGCAGTTCGTAGGCAGGTTCCTTGACTCTAAACCCGGTGACAAAGGTGACCTGAGGGAGTCTGACAAATGGATAATAAGCCGTTACTCCCAGACCGTGGAAGCTGCAACAGGATACCTTGACGAATATCAGTTCGATAAAGCGCTGAAAGAGGTCGAAGGGTTCATATGGCGCGACTTCGCCGACAACTACATAGAGATGGTCAAGGCAAGGAACGACCCTGCCGTGAAATACACCCTGTACAACGTCTTCCTAGGAAGCGTCAAGATGATGGCTCCGTTCATGCCACACGTGACCGAGGACATATACCAAGAGCACTTCGCCGCCCACGAGGGGGCAAAGAGCATACACCTCACCGACTGGCCGGTTCCGATGTTCGTGGACAATGAGGCCGTTGCCGTCGGAGAATCAATATCCGAGATAACATCTGCGATAAGAGCTTGGAAATCCGAAAAGAAGATGCCCCTTAACGCAGAGCTTTCCAGAGTGGAAATAATCGGCGAGGACGCCCCTACGCTGGAAAAAGGCTCCATGGACATCGCCGAGACATCAAAGGTCAAGGAGCTCATATTCTCCAAAGAAGCAA
>JAISVN010000138.1 GCA_031271555.1 Candidatus Methanoplasma sp. | reverse complement strand
CTAGAAATCTCAGTTGGTGCCGAAGAGCTGAACACCGCAGTGAGAAAAATAGCTTCAGAGCTTGGAACAATTGAATTTGCATTGGAATGGATAAAAGAAAATGTGAAAAAGATTCAATGAAGTTTTACTGGCTTAGGAGTTTGAGTCCTTCTCTGTGTCTCTCTATGGAGGACTCTAATTTTTCCCTTTCTTCTTTCGAGAGAGAGTTCTCTAGAATCGATGCCGGAAAGGAAATCGAATAAGACATCGCCATATAACTTACAGACTCTGAGCCAGTTGAGCAACTTGTTCTGTTAATTTGTGTCATTTATTTCCTCCTTTTGAAGTATCATTCGCTTTTTCTACTCCATCCGAGCGGTATTATATCCACATTTATACTTACTTGTGGAATATTTAGAGACATCGTCGATATCTGCATCAGGGATACCTCTGTCCTTACTTCACATGTACATTTTAAATGTTTTGTTTCCAGTATTGCAATGTCTGTTTCTTCCTTTACAAATTGAAGGGGCCTTCCTTGAGAATCGTTCTTGTTTATTATTAATCCAGGAGGATGGAAGGGCACTCTGCATTTAAGATCAGTTTCTATGTCCGTCCATATATCCCACATAAGGGCCTCTAAATCGGCATTCGGCTCTATGATCGGCAACCCAGCAGACTTAGCTTCACTTCGACTTATCGTATATCCATGGTGAGATTTATTATTGTATTCATTTACTATATTCTCAATCTTCTTTTTGTCGGTCATGTGTAAAGACAGAAGCTTACTGGCTATGTTCTCAGATAGCTTCATGCTCTTCTTGGCTATCCCGATTGAAATTGGGTCTAAAACACGGCTTAGAAATTCTACAGAGCTTTTACCTATTTCAGAATCAGACATCTTCATTTCAGACGACATGAACTCTGCAAAACATTTCAAGTCTTCAGATGAAAACAGTCTGGGGTTTCGAGGGTCATGCGTATCCACAATCTGGGGGTCTATCGGACCAAGACATGCATATGGGTGCATCAGGACCTCGTTTGCACCGAACGAAAGTATTGTTGCTGCACTTTGTGCAGTATAAGGTATCATGATTCCTACGCTTTCAAATCTTTCTCTAAGTAGACTCATTATCCTCCATGGAACTATTGGGTCGCCGCCCTGACTTACTACAAGAAGATCCACACTTTTTTCATCTTTTGGTATTCTATTCAGTTGCTCACAGAACTCAGGTATGACATCAGATCCCATTTGACCTCCGTTCCCTCCCTGACGCAAACTAGTAACATATACAATAAGAGGCCTTTTACGAATGGTTTCTATCTTTTCATACAGCTCCCTTCGTCTGGTGTAAGCCATGGTATCTATATGGATGCCATATTTTTTAACCTTAACTCAAAAATTAAAGGACAAATTCATTCTTAATTTGCGAGTGGAAGTTTAGTTGCTCAATCAAACGTATTCGATATCCGCTGACAGAATAAGTGCCCACTATCCCCCAAGACTCATTATTTTTCTCCGTAGAGATAGAAAGTATACTCTTTGCGAATTAACCGGAGCCAAGTGCCTATGCCAACAATACTTTAACCATTGACACGGATGTGCATCTATGGCCATGATAGACATAGAATACAGACATTCGTCCGAACCTCCGGAAGATGAGGATCTCAGAAGATGGTCCGTAGAAGAGATGTCAGAGTATCTGAGAGGTCTTGTTTATGAGATGCAGATGGCAGACATCTCGTCCAAGTTCATCAGCACCGAGGCCGAAGGCCCCAACATGGTGTTCATCAATGGAAAGAAGATAACCGATGTGCTCGAAGGCCTTGAGATCAAGATGCTTGAGACGGAAGATAGCTGCGACCACGGAAAGGTCAACATGATCAGCATGGGGCGTCCCACCCTCGAATGGAAAAAGGATGTTATAGAGGACATACCTGATGTTCTGGTCAAAAATGCGATATCGAAAGCTTATGCGGATATAACAAAGGACAGAATCCTTTAATCCGGGCACCATATCTACCGGTCTATGTTCGAGATCGTAAAGAGAGACGGGCTTGCCAGAATAGGTAAGTTCGAGACAAGGTCGGGAGTATTGGAGACTCCCGCCCTCCTTCCTGTGGTCAATCCCAAGATATGCACGGTTACTCCGAAGGAGCTCTATGAGGAGTTCGGATTCAAGGCTCTCATCACGAATTCGTACATAATAAAGAACACGCCAGACCTCAAAGCCAAAGCTCAGGAGGTCGGGCTGCATAAGATGCTCGATTTCCCCGGGGTCATAATGACGGATTCCGGAACATTCCAAAGCCACATGTACGGCGAGGTCGAGGTCACGAATGAAGAGATGGTCGAGTTCCAGAAAAGTATAGGGACGGACATAGGAACGGTCCTCGACATCTTCACCGAGCCGTATTGGACAAAGGAACAGACGGCGGAATCAATAGAGGTCACGCTTGAAAGGACGCAGAAAGCCTGCGATATGAAAGGCGACATGATGATCAACGGAGTGGTCCAAGGCTCGGTATACCCGGACCTGCGTGAGGACTGTGCCAGAAAGATGGCGGTCATGGATGTCGATGTGCACCCGATAGGGGGTGTAGTCCCGTTAATGGAACAGTACAGGTATCTGGAGCTTGTGGATGTGGTTATGTCTTCGAAGAAAGGCCTGAACCCGAACAGGCCGGTGCATCTCTTCGGCGCCGGACACCCGATGGTTCTGGCCCTTGCGACACTGATGGGGTGCGATCTCTTCGATTCCGCATCCTATGCTAAATTCGCAAGGGACGACAGGATGATGTTCATCGATGGGACCTACCGTCTTCAGGACATGCAGTCCCTCGACTGCAACTGCCCCGCATGCCGCGGGCTGACATTGGAATCCCTCAGGAAGATGGGCAGCAAAGAGAGGATGAAGGTCATCGCAAGGCACAACCTCTATCAGATAACGGATGAGCTGGCACTTGTAAAGAGATATGTCAAAGAAGGCCGTCTTTGGGAATTGGCGGAGATGCGGTGCAGGGCTCATCCCGCAATGCTTGATGCGTTGAGGAGACTTGAAGAACACCAGGAGTTCATGGAGAGGTACGATCCCATAAGCAGGGACGGCGCAATGTTCTACACAGGTTCAGAGACAAGATGCAGGCCGGTGTTCAGGAGATACATGTCGAGGATATGGGACAGATATGTTCCAGAAATGAGTAAGGCAGCTTTATTCTACGACGAAGGCAGCAAACCGTACAGCAGAGCATTGGCGGCAGATTTCGACAGAGTCAGAAGGTCGGGATATACTCCTGTCGTCGTATCTCCGTTCGGACCGGTGCCGGCGGAACTCGATGAGCTGTACCCTATTGCCCAATCACTGTTCCCTGTGATAGAGGATATAGAAACGATGCTCGAGGCGGAATCTTCGACAGTGGAATTCCTTGAACACAAGTTCTCGGAGGTTGTCAAAAGTCAGGATGTGTCGGATGACGGAGATCAGGAGTACGATGCCGATCTCATAAGGGCCAAAGCTGTGTCCAGATATCAATTCGGCATAGAGGCGACGGACGCTTTGTTCAAAGGCAAGATAGAACTCGTCGTCAGCAGGAAGACAGGCAAGATAAGGAACGTGATATCGGATGGCGAGCACGTTTTGTCCATGCGCGCAGGCGATGGACTTTACACCTTGAGGAAAGAAGGGGCCGACAGGATAGTGTCAGCTGTGCCGTCACCGTTCATGAGGGTAAAGGTGAATGACGATGCGGTACCGTTCGTATCCGAAGGAAGGAACGCTTTCTGCCAGTTCGTCACAGAGTGCGATGAAGGCCTGAAGCCTATGGATGAAGTGATCGTCACCGACAAGGATGATAAGGTGATCGCCACCGGCCGCATCATGCTGGTGGCCGATGAGATAAGATCATTCAAAAAGGGGATCGCCGTCAAGGTCAGGAGCGGTTCCGGAGACGAGGCCTGAAGCTTCTTCGGCAGCCTTTATGCAGGCCATGAGGTCGTCCGCTGTGTTCCTGAGCGTACCTGCACTTTCAGCGGACATCCTCATGCTCAGTTTTCTGCCGCTGATCTCGGTTGAGACATACCCCTCATTATCCGGGGATATGGAGTCGAAGACCGCTTTCGCGATCTTCTCATCATGATATTCAACACAGAGATCCAGAGTGATCATGTGGTCACTTCTTCTGATTCAGGATGTAATTGCAGACGGCCTTTCCGACCTCGTCAGTGGTCAGTTTTCCTCCCAGGTCGGGAGTGGTCAGATTATTGTCCAGACAGTATCTGACGGATCCATGGAGCATATTCCCTTCTTTGGGGAACCCTTGATTCTCCAGCAGCATCTGTGCCGCAAGTATGGCAGCTATTGGGTTCGCCTTCTTCTGTCCGGCTATGTCCGGGGCGGAGCCGTGTATCGGTTCGAACATGCTCACGCCTTTCGGATTGATGTTCCCGCTGCCGCCCATCCCGAGGCCTCCCTGAAGCTGCGCACCGAGATCCGTAAGGATATCTCCGAACAGGTTGGGCACGGCCACAGTCCCGAAGGTCTCAGGCCTTACTATCATGGCCATGGCCATCGCATCAACGTACATGAAATCAAGGCCCATTTTGTACTCTTTTGCTTTCCTTTCGAATATCGTCCTCTGCATGCCGTATATGTGGGTGCAGACATTCGCTTTG
>JAISVN010000039.1 GCA_031271555.1 Candidatus Methanoplasma sp. | reverse complement strand
ACAGCCGCAAGAATGACAGCGCCGAAGAGATGACAAGCCTACGCACTCTTTCGATGAAATGCTGGAGATCGACACCCCCGAGAAACTTGAAAAGCTCATAGAGGCTTTCAAAGCGGCTGACAAAAGGGGGCCGCTCACTACAGATGTCAATCTCTTCGAAGAACTTGAAAAAGGCAGAGAACACATGAGGAGACATCGTCGGTGAGTTATCTAATTTACAGCCTCCGCGATCTTATGTCTGAATGGAGTGATAACGAGGTTTCAAATCTTCTCTTGAGCTTCAAATGTTCCGCTGACACTGACACAGAGATTTTTCTGAAGAAAAAGGCTCTTAACCACGAAAGCAACGACATTTCAAGAACATATCTGATATTGGATGGTGATGCCGGAAACTTTGCAGTGAAAGGATATTTCACTCTTGCGGTAAAATGTCTGATGATAGACGACCGCGCCGACAAAGCCCATGAAATATATGATCAAATGAACATCAACAAGGGAGTCGCTCAGGCATATTTACTGGGGCAGCTGTCAAAAGCAGACGGTACAGAGAAAGGTCTTGGAAAAAAGATGATAGATATTGCTCTTGAAACTTTCATAGAGGGAAATAAGATGTTTGGATGCCGTACTGTCCGTCTTGACTGCAAAAACGAACCAAAACTGTTGAAATACTACGAATCATGTGGATTCACCCCGATCGGCATGAGCCGTGACGGGACCATGCATCAGATGGTCGCCATAATCTGATGCCTATGAACGGCGGCAGGATGGAGGCAAATAACTCCTTGTAAAAGGTGTTATATATCTAATCAGGCTAGCCAACCACACGATAAGGCTATGTTAATTACATGAGCTTTAAATACGATAATAATAATCGCAAAAAATACTTCAAAGATGAGGTGAAACGTTTGGGTAGAGGTCTATACACCGCAAGAAAGATGAGAGAGGACAGGCAGAAATTCCGCTGGCTGGACCGTGGATACAAGAAAAGAGTATTGAAACTCAGGGAGAAATCCGACCCCCTCGAGGGTTCGTCCCAGGCACGCGGCATAGTGCTGGAGAAAGTTGGAGTGGAAGCTAAACAGCCCAACTCCGCTATCCGTAAGTGCGTAAAGGTCCAGTTGATAAAGAACGGACGTCAGATCACAGCTTTCGCAGTGGGAGACGGAGCCATCAACTTCATCGATGAGCACGACGAGGTGCTCGTGGAAGGTATCGGCGGAAGGATGGGACGTTCATACGGTGACATCCCCGGAGTCCGTTACAAAGTCATCAAAGTCAACAACGTCTCTCTGAACGAAATGGTCAGAGGAAGGACCGAGAAACCGGTAAGGTGAATCAAATGTCAGAGATCGTTACACAGAAAGCGCTCATATTTGGAAAATATGACACGTCCGAGGTCGTCATCAATGATGGCGGATTGGCAAAATACATAGACCTCACACCCACGAATGTGCCTCACTCGGGCGGGAAGCACGCTAACAGATGGTTCGGCAAATCCAAGCTGAGCATAGTAGAGAGACTCATAAACAACATAATGAGGACCGAGAAATACACCGGAAAGAAAATGAAGGCGTACAAAACGGTATCTCAGGCTTTCGACATAGTCGCTGCCAAGACCAAGAAGAACCCCCTTCAGGTACTGATCGAGGGATTGGAGAACGCAGCGCCCCGCGAGGAAGTGACAAGGCTTCAGTTCGGCGGAATATCCGTGCCCAAAGCGGTGGACATCTCCCCGCAGAGAAGGCTCGACATTGCTATACGCAACCTTTCCACAGGCGTCGTAAGAGCTTCATCCAAGAACAAGAAACCCATCTATGAGTGCCTTGCCGACGAGATAATGTTGGCGGCAAAGGGCGACATGACCTCATTCGCAGTCGCCAAAAAAGAAGAGATCGAGAGGGTCGCACAGTCGGCCAGGTGATCCTAAGGTGAAGGCAAATGGGACGTAAAGAAGACAACATAAAAAGGGCAACGGAACTGATGAACACTCCTCAGTTCATAAGGAATATAGGTACAGCCGCGCACATAGACCACGGAAAGACGACATTCTCCGACAACCTCATAGCAGGTGCGGGAATGATGTCCGCCGAACTCGCCGGAGAGCAGAGGGTTCTTGACTTCGACGAGCAGGAAGCGGCAAGGGGCATAACCATCAACGCCGCAAGCGCGTCGATGGTCCACAAGTTCGAGGGTAAGGAATATCTCATCAACCTCATCGATACGCCCGGACACGTTGACTTCGGAGGAGACGTCACAAGAGCCATGAGGGCGCTGGACGGCGTGTTCATACTCTGCTGTGCAGTCGAAGGCATAATGCCTCAGACCGAGACGGTCATAAGGCAGGCCCTCAAAGAGAGGGTAAGGCCGCTCCTTTTCATCAACAAGGTAGACAGGATGATCGTAGAGCAGCAGGTCACCAAAGAGATGATGGTCGAGAAGTTCTCGAAGCTCGTCACCGAGTTCAACCAGAAGATCAAGGACATCCTGCCCGCACCGCTCAACAAACTTTGGCAGGTAAGCATACAGGACGGAACGGTCGCATTCGGATCCGCATACAACAACTGGGCGATATCGTCCACGTTCATGCAGAGGTCCAAGATATCATTCAGCGATATATTCGAGTACTGCGCAAGGGAAGGAGGCCAGAAAGAGCTGGCAAAGAAATCCCCGCTCCACGAAGTCGTTCTTGAGATGGCCATAAGGCACATCCCGAACCCGGTGGATGCTCAGAAGGTACGTATCCCCACGATATGGAAAGGCGACCTGGAGTCCTCGATCGGAAAACAGATGCTCGCATGCGACCACAGCGGAGACGTATCATTCATGGTCAACAAGATCATAATGGACCCCCACGCCGGAGAAGTGGCATTCGGAAGGCTGTTCTCTGGAGGCATAAAGAAAGGCCAGACCCTGTACATAGCGGGAATGCCGAACGCGCAGAGGGTGCAGACCGTTGCGCTGATGGTAGGCGCCGACAGGATCACCATCGAGGAAGCGATAGCAGGCAACATAGCGGCCGTCACAGGCCTGAAGGATGCAATCGCAGGTTCGACGGTATCAACGATAAAGGAAATGGACCCCTTCGAGAAGATGGCCCACTACTCCGAACCGGTCGTCACGAAGGCCATCGAAGCGAAGAACATGAAGGACCTGCCGAAACTGGTGGATGTCCTCAGGACCATCGCAAAAGCTGACCCCTCGCTCAACATCGAGATCAACAATGAGACCGGTGAGCACCTGATGTCCGGAATGGGCGAGCTCCACTTGGAGATCACCGAGTACCGCATATCGAACGAGCAGGGCGTGGAGATCGTAGCATCGCCGCCCATAGTCGTTTACCAGGAGAGCATAAAGGGAAGGAACCCCTCGGAGTTCGAAGGTAAATCGCCGAACAAGCACAACAAATTCTATTTCATAGTCGAACCGCTCGAGCAGTCGATCGTCGATGCCATCCGCAAAGGAGAGATCGACCCCGATGCAAAGATAAAAGACCCGAAAGCAATGGCAAAACAGCTTGAGGAGCTCGGTCTCGACAAAGAAGAGGCAAAAGGTATCGTGATGTTCAAGAACAGCAACATGCTCATGGACAACACGAAAGGTATACAGTACCTCCACGAGACGATGGAACTCATAAAGCAGTCGTTCGAAGAGGCAATGCAGAAAGGCCCTCTGGCAAATGAAAGGGTTGCCGGCGTGAAGGTCAAACTGATGGATGCGAAACTCCACGAGGATACGATCCACAGAGGTCCGGCACAGGTCATCCCTGCAGTGAGGGACGGTATATACGGTGCAATGGTCGTTGCAGGAAGGATACTCCTGGAACCCATGCAGAAAGTGTTCATAAGCGTTCCCCCGGACTATATGGGAGGGGCAGTGAACCTGATCAACCAGCGCCGCGGAACCATCTTGGAGATGGGTCAGGACGGAGCGGACTCGACAGTGTCCGCAGAATGTCCGGTCGCCGACATGTTCGGATTCGCATCGGACATACGCGGATCAACACAGGGCCGTGCGCTCTGGTCCACTGAGAACGCTGGATTCAAACAGATGCCGCCCGAGTTACAGAAGAAGGTCGTCACGGATATCAGGACCCGTAAAGGACTCAATCCTGAGCCGTATGATGCCAACTACTATTCGGGCATGTAAACTTTAAATATAAACATCTTATCGGTAAAAATCAGACCTATAAAGTAGGAGGTATGAAACATGGCAGAGAAAGAACACATGAATCTGGTCATCATCGGACACGTCGACCACGGGAAGTCCACCCTTACCGGAAGGATTCTCCTCGAGACCGGCGCGATCGAGCCGCACTTGGTAGAGAAATACAGAAAAGAGGCGGAGGAGAAAGGAAAGGGATCCTTCTACTTCGCATGGGTCATGGACGGCCTGAAAGAGGAAAGAGAGAGAGGTGTCACCATCGATGTGGCACACAAGAAGTTCTACACAGACAAGTACTACTTCACCGTCATCGACGCCCCCGGCCACCGTGACTTCGTCAAGAACATGATCACGGGAACCTCACAGGCAGACGCAGCGATCATCACCTGCTCCGCAATAGAGGGACCGCAGGCACAGACAAAAGAGCACGTCTTCCTTGCAACGACACTCGGTGTCAAACAGATCATAGTCGCCGTCAACAAGATGGACGCTGTGAAATACGAGGAGGCAAAATACAAAGAGACCGTTGAAGCAATGAGCAAGCTCTTCGCAATGGTCGGTATCAAAGCCGAGAACGTACCCTTCATACCCGTATCCGCATACAACGGAGACAACGTAAAGGCAAAATCCACGAACACACCCTGGTACAAAGGCCCGACCCTCATCGAGGCGCTCGACAACCTTAAGGTCCCGGAGAAACAGACCGACAAACCCCTCAGGATGCCTATACAGGACGTCTACACCATCACAGGTATCGGAACCGTCCCCGTAGGAAGGGTCGAGACCGGTGTACTGAAGCCCAACATGAAGATCATGTTCGAGCCTTCACACGTTCCCGGAGAAGTAAAATCCATTGAGATGCACCACGAGCAGCTGCCCCAGGCAGGCCCCGGCGACAACGTCGGATTCAACGTGCGCGGTGTAGCTAAGAACGACGTCAAGAGAGGAGACGTTGCCGGCCCGGTCGACAACCCCCCGTCTGTTGCAAAACAGTTCACAGCACAGATCGTCGTCCTGAACCACCCGTCCGTCATAACGGTAGGATACACCCCGGTGTTCCACTGCCACACGACGCAGACGGCATGCAGGTTCGTTGAGCTCATCAAGACGATCGACCCCAAGTCCGGTCAGGTCAAAGCAGAGCACCCCGACTTCCTCAAGACGGGAGACATCGCTCTGG
>JAISVN010000122.1 GCA_031271555.1 Candidatus Methanoplasma sp. | reverse complement strand
GAAGAAGCATGACAGATGCGGCATAGTGGAGATGAATCTGGAGTTCGATTCAGACCCGGAAGGGTTCATAGAGAGATACCGCAGAGAAGATGAGGACCTCATACGAAGCATGGCCTCGGCCGCCGAGAGACTGAAGGGCATAAGCATCACAGAGTCTGAGATATCCAAGATCTCTCAGATATGCATAAACCTTGACATAAACGGGCACAGGGGAGACATATCGGTAGCAAAGGTATCGAGGGCGCTCTCGGCTCTGGGCGGAAGGGATTCGATATCCGATGAGGACATAAGAGATGCGGCCGTAATGTGCCTTCTTCACAGAAGGAAGGAGGCGGCGAAGGAAAAGAAGCCTGAGGAGAAAGACATCCCTGATTCAGAGGAAGAAGAGACGCTCAGAGAAGAAGAACCCGAGCCGGATGCAGAGAGGCGGCCGATAAAGCTGCCGGATGAGCCGGCGGCTGAGACTAAAGAGGAATCGACCTACGGCGGAGGAGGCATGGAAGACCTCGGCATCGTAGCCGAGATAACCGATGCGGTCAAGACCAGACTGGATGACATGGACGAGATAGAATCCATCAGGCTGCACAAGATCGCCGGCGGCACCGGCAGAAGGACCGCCATAACTACTGGCAAACGTTCAGGAAGGTACCGCGGCTCAAAACTGCCGGACGGCAGATCGTCCGATCCGGCATTCGATGCAACGCTCAGGGTGGCCGCACCGTACCAGAAGGTCAGAGAGAACAAAGGCCTCAGCATAAAGATAGAGCCTCAGGACATAAGGGACAAGATACGTGTGAGAAGGGATTCCTGCTCCTTCCTGTTTGCAGTCGACGTGAGCGGTTCTCTGGTCAACAGCGGGATGATGAATGACATAAAGAACGGCGTGAAGGCGATGCTCATGGACGGATATGTTCAGAGGGACAAGGTCGCACTGTTGACATTCAGGACCGGGGAGGTAAAGATGTCCGTTCCGTTCACACGTTCCGTTGAAGGCATATGCGAGACGCTGGACAACACAGCTACGGGAGGAGGGACGCCCCTTGGCCCCGCGCTTCTCATGATCCGGACGTATCTTCTGAACTATGTGAGGAAGAATCCCGAGGAACGCTGCTACGTCGTCCTGATCTCGGACGGCGAAGCTACGAATCCCGTGATAAGAGGCAAGGACGCATTCATAGAACTGAAGAAGATAACGGCTACCATGAAGATACCGAACACAGAGTGGATCGTTGTCGATTCGAGCCTGATCCCGGGGAAGATCAACCATGCGCTCAAACTGGCAGGCATGCTCGGCGGCAGGTATCTGAGGCTCATGGACCTTAAATTCATGTGATCTACACAATCGTTGCAAGCGAGGCCGGCATTAAGACCCTGCAAGGTCAATATTATAATGTCTGACATATATCACGTAGCATGGATGCAGGGTCTGTAACCGATTACGTTCTTGCGCATATTCCGGAGATAATCCTCCTGATAGGCGGAATGGCCGCACTGTTGGTCGTGTACACTTACGTCAAGAACGAGTCTTCGATGAAGTACAAGTTCATGATGGTGCTTGGATTGGTATTCGGTGCCCTCATGATAGCCCTGAGCGTATCTTCTTATACAAACTGGGAAAGGTTTCCTGCAGCTTTGATAATACTGACCGGTTTCGCACTCGTCATAAGGCCTTTCCGCGAGGTTCACTTCGCACTGATCGGCGCATTGCTGATAATGGCTCTCGCATACCTGTTCCTGGGAGACCTTGCCGGAACGCAGCTTGAAGTTCTGGCAGAAGGATGGCCGAGGATAATAGCCGCATTCATACTGGGTGCGGTAGCATACATGATAATGAATTTTGTGGAGGCAATAGTCAAGCTCATCGGGAAATTGCTGAACTGGTGGCCTCTCCTGCTTGTGCTGGCTATTGTATGCATCATTGAATCCGTACTGATGTTTTCAGGATACGGGTCCCTTTACGACTTCGTAACAGGCAGCCAATAAAATAAAAGCTGGATGTAAAGCTTTAAATGATAGTAGTAGATGAAGGGTGGCGGGGCCCGTGGCTTAGCCAGGATATAGCGCTGGCCTTCTAAGCCAGACGCCTCGGGTTCGAAAGTTCCTGATGAGGGGACCGAAAGTCCCGACGGGCCCGCCAGAGGGTGCATCACTGCGGTGATGGGACATCCGTGAAGAGGAAATAGCATGAAAAGAAGCTCACGCGCCTGGAAGAAACGCGGCAATCAGCGTTGGAAATGGCGCAAGAAAAAGATGAGAAGAAGAAAGAGAGCAGCTAAGCTACGCAAGAAGTGATCCTAACAGTTCACCAAGGGAGTATAGGCTAACCTGGCAGACTGGCGGGCTCCAGTTATCGAGCGTGATTAGAAGAGTTTGCTGACAGTTGATGACTAACTGGAGCGATGACTCATAATTTCGCGGAGGGTAGCTCCCTCCGTGGTGGAAACCCGCTGACGGGGGTTCAAATCCCTCTGCTCCCACCTTGCGTAGCTGCTGAAGCTCTTAAACTGCGTTTTACGCAATTCTTCTCCACTTTTCTTCTTATCTTTGTTGAAAAAGATACAAGTTAAAAATCAAAACAAGATTCCATCATATCGATGATATTGTTCTATTTCATCTGTACCATAAAGTTGTATAAAGTAGCTTATGTCCTCGCAAAATTTGAGAATTATTTCCAAACTCTCAATGTCACGCTTCGAATAGGATTTTCCTGTCACGCAAGATCTCCTCCATAAAAGATGGCTTTTTCATTATATCATCTTCACAGACCATATCAATCTCTGTTCCAAGGGCCTCTTTAATGTCATAAAAGAATGATCCTATATCCATAAGATCATATTCTTCAGGGACAACAATGCAGAAGTCAAAGTCACTGTCTTTGTTGTTGTCCTCTCTGGCTCGGGATCCGAACAGATACACGCGGATGATGCCGTGCTCAATGGCTATATGTGTAACTATTTCCCCCAACTCATCAAGCGAGATATCCTTGCCCACTTTCATCGGATCCATGATGCCATCTCTCTGAGATCACCTATGAGATTTTGCTGAAGATACGATACGCAAGCTCAATTCTTGAAACTGTGTATCGGCGCCGGTATCCTTCCGCCGCGGTCAATGAAATCCTTGCATCCGTATCTGTTGACAGGCATGATCGGGGAATTCCCAAGAAGGCCTCCGAACTCTACGGTCTCTCCCGCCTTCTTTCCAACCACGGGGATTATCCTAACGGCCGTGGTCTTCTGATTTATCATGCCTATCGCCATCTCGTCGGCGATTATTCCGGATATGGTCTCGGCCGGAGTGTCTCCAGGCACAGGTACCATGTCCAATCCTACGGAGCATACGCAGGTCATGGCCTCAAGTTTCTCTATCGTCAGAGCGCCTATCTCTGCCGCATAGGCCATCGATCTGTCCTCCGATACGGGTATGAACGCACCGCTCAGCCCGCCGACATAGGATGATGCCATGACTCCGCCCTTCTTCACTTGATCGTTCAATATCGCCAAGGCGGCGGTCGTTCCGGGGGCGCCGACATATTCCATGCCCATCTCCTGTATGATATCGGCTATGCTGTCTCCCACCGCAGGCGTAGGTGCAAGCGAGAGATCTACTATGCCGAAGGGAACATTCAGACGTTCTGATGCCTCCTTTGCGACCAGCTGTCCTACTCGGGTTACCTTGAATGCAGTTTTCTTGATAGTCTCGCAGAGGACCTCGAAGTTCTCGCCCTTTACTTTGGATATCGCCCTCTTGACGACTCCGGGTCCGCTTACTCCCACATTTATGACCCTGTCCGTCTCGGTCACTCCGTGGAACGCACCGGCCATGAACGGGTTGTCGTCCGCAGGGTTGCAGAACACCACGAGCTTGGCGCAGCCAATGGAATCTCTGTGCTTCGTAGCCTCTGCGGTCTCTTTTATCACAGTCCCCATCAGTTTGACGGCATCCATGTCTATTCCCGTCTTTGTGGAGGCGAGGCTCACGGAACTGCACACGCATTCGGTCTCGGCCAGAGCCTGCGGTATGGACTTTATCAGCATCTGGTCCGCAGCGGTCATGCCTTTCTGGACAAGGGCCGAGTATCCTCCTATGAAATTCACTCCGACCTTGCTTGCCGCATCGTCCATGGTCTTCGCTATCCTAACAAAATCATCGCTGGTCTTGCATGCGGACGATCCTATGATCGCTATCGGCGTGACGGAGACCCTTTTGTTTATTATCGGTATGCCGAAGTCCAGACCTATCTCGTCGCCTACCTTCACCAGATCCCTGGCCGATTCTGTTATCTTTTTGTATATCTTGTCACAGAGAATGTCAAGGTCGGAATCGCAGCAATCCAGCAGGCTGATGCCCATTGTTATGGTCCTGACATCCAGATTCTCGCTGTTGATCATCGTGTGCGTTTCGAACACTTCGTTTAGTTCTACCATGGGTATGCCTCAGACCCTGTGCATTACGTCAAAGATCTCTTCGTGCTGAGCTTTTATGATGCAGCCTACCTTCTCCCCCACAACATCCAGCCCGGAGACTATCTCGGAGAACGGTTTTCTGCATTTTTCCAGATCCACGATCATCATCATGTTGATGTACTCCTGGACCGTGGTCTGTTTGATATCCAATATGTTGATGTCATTCTCTGCGAAATAGTTGCATACGGCGGCTATGATGCCGGTACGGTCCTTTCCTACGAGCGTCACTACTACTCTGTTCATTCTATGACTTCCTCATTTGTTCTTGTAAATCGCATACTCTATCGAATCGATGAGCGCATCCAGGCTCGCCTCTATAACGTTCTCCGATACGCCTACGGTCGTCCAGCTTTCTTTGCCGTCTGTGGATCTTATCAGGACCCTTACGGATGCCGCCGTCGCCGATTTCTCGTCAAGCACGCGGACCTTGTAATCTATCAGTCTGATCTTGTTCGTCACGGGGAACAGCTTCGAGAGAGCTTTTCTTAGGGCGTTGTCCAATGCGTTCACCGGACCGTCGCCGTTTGCTGCGGTGTGCTCCTCGTTGCCCTCTGAATCGACTACTTTCACGCTGGCCTCCGATATCAGCTTGTCACCTATGTTGTCTATGAAGACCCTGAACCCTGTTACGGTGAACGGGCTTTTCATATTGTCCTTGAACC
>JAISVN010000109.1 GCA_031271555.1 Candidatus Methanoplasma sp. | reverse complement strand
AGCTATCTGACCGCCCGGCTGAAAGTGATCCTGTCCTTGAAGACAACATTATCAAGGAAGATATCCGGGCAGTGCGCGGGCATGACCACAAGGTCATGTCCGCCGCTTGCTTCATAAGTGACACTGATGCCCAGTTCGGAAAGCTCTCTTCTTTTTTCTTCTGTTGACAGACGGTAAACGTCCGCACATGTGACGGAATGCCCTCTCGCAGCATATTCCTCGGCAAGTATGTCTCCGCCATGTGTCAGATCGAGTATGAGGATGTCCACTTCATCCCTCGTACGCACGGATCTTCTTCGCGAGCAGGTCGGTGAGACGCGGGTCGCGGCCTATAGGCAAAGAATATTTCACAGTGATCTTGCGCCCGTCGTGATCGAACTCTCCGTCGAAGACCCCGTCCCTGAGGTTGATCTTCTCGGGCACGTCGTTCTTCAGGTGGTCTCCAAGCGATATGAATAATGGCAGCACGATGATCTCATCAAGGCCTTTGCCTACCATCTCGTCCAAGACCGTCTCTATTTTCGGCTCGTTGAACTCGTTGAATGCATAATAGACATCATTGTGCCCCATTTTAGAGAGACGCTCTGAATTGAGGATGATGATATCCTTGTTGTAAGGGAGCCTGGATCCGTGCCCTATGACCATGATGCCCGTCTTCCCTTTCTTGCTGTCAAGTCCCTGAATGTTCTCATGCAGCAGTTCTGCCAGGAGAGGGTCCTCTCCGAACGGAGTGCCGAAATGCATGATGATCTTCTTTCCGTCGACATCCACGGTCGCATCTTTTTCATCGGCTTTCAGTCTCAGCTTCGGAGGGATATCCCTTGTGATATGCAGTCCGGAGGCAATGAAGAATGGTATCGCCGTTATCTCCTCTATTCCGTCATCCACCATCTTGGTCAGTGTTTCCTCTATGAACGGATGGGATGTCTCGTTGAATCCGATATAGACATTTTCGAATCCTGCCGCAGTAAGCCTGTCGGCCTGCAGTTCCAATGTGTTCTTGTTGTATTCGTATCTGGAGCCGTGGCCTATTATCATTATTCCTTTCTTTGTCATTTCCTAATCATCCAGTTAATAATTCTTTGTAAACGTTTTAGCGCCCGCTTTCTTTTAATCGGGTCGTCATGGCGATCACCCGAGCCTAAGGCCCCCTTCGGTGTCCTCTGAGCATGATGTCAGCGTCTCCGCCAGGGTTCTGTATGCCGCGGCCTGCTCCGAGTCAGGTTCTCCTTCGACCACGGTCACCCCTCTGCCTTCGCATCTCTGCACGGAAGGGTCGCGCCTGATCCTTGATACGACCGTCGTCCCCATCTCCGATGCGGCCTTATCTATCAGCTCATCCTCGGATTCGACGTTCCTGGAATTCTGTATCAGCCCGCCGAACCTGGCGTAGCCGTCCTGGGAGAATGATCTTACCGCTTCGCAGATGTTCGATGCGGCATACAGCGACATCATCTCGCCGGATGTAACGACGAAAACGTCCCGCGCATAGCCGTTCCTGATGGGCATAGCGAACCCGCCGCATACGACATCCCCGAGAACGTCGTATATCACGACATCCGGATGGAATGTGCCAATCGCATCCAGCTCTTCCAGTTTTTCAAATGCCGCTATGATCCCTCTTCCTGCGCATCCTGAACCGGGTTTCGGGCCGCCGCATTCTATGCAGAGTATGCCGCCGTACCCTTCTTTGACGATATCGCCGAGGGTCGGATCAGAATTGTTGCGCATGGCATCGAGGACGGTCGGGCATTTCGTATTCTTAAGAAGAAGCGTAGTGGAATCGGACTTTGGGTCGCAACCTATATGCATAACTTTCAGACCGGACTCCGCCATTGCCGCAGCAACGTTGGACGAGACCGTTGATTTTCCGATGCCGCCTTTGCCGTATATCGCTATTCTTCTCACGTTCCAACGTATTGTTACATTGATTATTAATATTGCTATCATTCGTGTTACTGAATGCTAAAAATCCGATTGGGCATGCATATCCGTATGGCAAGGTTGTTTGTTGATCCCTGTAGCTCCATACAGGCAGAGTTCGTAAAACATCGTTCAAAGCGGCTCATATTTCCAAAGAATATACAGCCTTCAGCAACGATACATTTAATAGCAATATGGAAATCCTCCTCCGAAAGGGCCCGTGGGGTAGCTTGGTATCCTTGTAGCTTCGGGAGCTATTGACTCCGGTTCAAATCCGGGCGGGCCCACTGAATTTCACTAGCCAGAGGGTCTTATTCAAAAACGGATTAGTTTTAGATTGCGAGATTTCTAGTGTGCAGTTTCACATGATACTCATCAATGATTTTTGATTTGTTAACTCTCTTAATTATTACACATCTAACACCTTATCGAGCGAACCCTAGCCAGATGGTCAAAAATTAACTGAGTTAAGGTACAGTTAACACCCAGTCAACTGGCAGTTTCTGTTAACATCGTACGTATTATTGTTTGTTGGACAATATCCTCCGACAACCCTTTCGACGGCAGTTTGGGAGTGTGTTGAGGATTGAAATGTAAACAGCAAAAAACGTAAAAATAACGGCAGTTGTGTTGATAGCAGTCATTGTAACAATCTATTCAGCATCCATGACTGCAGAAAACAATAATGCAGCATACTCTGAAGATTACGGTTCCGTTCACAACATCTTGATCGGCCAGGGATTTTCCTACACATACACTCCAATATATCCGTCAGATCTGACGGTCACGACAACAATCGGAAATATGAATCATCGGACGGCATCACGGCTTTAATCACTAACGGTACTCTCAATGTCACTGTCAAGAACGGCATCACGACGGGATCTTACGCCTTGTCCTCAAGGCCTCCACATCCACCGGTGGCATAACTCAAACATCATCGGCTGATACGACGGGTACACCTAACCGTTGCATGGTCGGTAATGTCAGGATCGTTCCATTCCAGAATTTCTCTGAACACCTCCGACGGAGTGATATCCGGATTGTCCATGAACAAACAGGAATCTGTCGCGACCATCGAGGGGAAGACATCAGGGATAACGCCGTCTCAGTCCGTCACCAAGATCATCACGATCAGATCAGAGCCCGCCATGGCCTTCACCGTCCCCCGACAACCACGGTCGCAACATACAGCGGAGTTCCAGTCGATCGAGATCCTCCGGAGAGGCAGCTGAGGATCCCCTGGAGAGATGAGGTACACCGATGCCGACAAAAGATGTAGTGGGAGGGAAGTAAAAGGTTTCGAAGAAAGAGCAAAAATCTTGTCGATTCGTCGGTGTCCAGGATGTTATTATTCGGTCTTTCGATCGATCTCCTCTGTCCCCCTCCTCCATAAGTCCACTATCTCTTGAACCTTCTTTTCGGTCAGTTCGTACACATCATCCATGAATGTCGGCTCCTTTTCATGGACCCTGCAGATCATATTCATAGAGTGCAACAGCAAGTCCCTGATGTTGAACAGTACTTCGTACTGGTCGAACTCGAATGTGTCTTCATATTCGTCGTTATTTTCGAACATAATCCATCGACTGCGTGCTGAGGATATAATAGGGTGACACTACATTTAGGGAATCCAGTTTTTATATAAAGGTCTTAAGACACTCTTACTATAACTTTGCCAGGAAAATTGTGATTCGCTTTTATTTCAATGTTGCCGCATTCATCATGATAGAATGAGTACATGCCGCCATCTACGTATCTGCCATCTTCAGTGAGAAAGTATACTGTCCCCGTTGGAGTTTTTCCCATTTTATGTTTTTTTACGTCTATTTTGAGAAAAAAAGAGTCATATGAATCTGATTTAAGAGACGTCCCTTTTCGAAGGGTCCAGTCTTTTTCTGTGAAATCCTGAACATATGTCGTGGGGATGAATACTGAACATATGGAACCTGCAATCCCGAACAACAGCGAGATGTAACCTACCACTGATGTGCTGTCCGACCATGAAGTGTTAGGGAACAAGAGCAATCCTGATAATAAAAGGAAAGCTACAGCAACGATCTGCACAGTCTTCCTTTTACTTGGCATTGTTCAACACCCTTGGTCAATGAGCATATGCTCTCCTATTCCTACGACCGGCCCGGAAGGAGTCAGTAGATCATCTGCAGTGTAGAATACCTCTGCCCCCTTTCTCGATTCATATGAGCTGTAGTTAAGTTCGAACTTCAGAGGCACTCTGCCCCCGTATATGCTTCTGATGTCCGGAGAATCGTCATAGCTCAGGATCCATCTATGTTTAAGTCCGCTGATGGTTTTCTCAAGATCCTCGTGATCCGAGTGAACATAGTAGTTCATGTAGAGTAGATTCCCCTTTTCATAGTATGGAGGGTCGATATAAACTAGAGTGTCGGCCTCGTCATATCTTGGCAGTATATGTTTGAGCAGTTTGTTGGCATCGAGGCCGAGGACGGTTATGCGATCCGACAGGCCATTGATTTTTTTTATGCGTCTTATCAGATCTGTTTTGTTGAATCTTGCATCTATTCTGTATGGTCCTGTTTGTTCCCTTCCTCCGATAACTCCCCCTGATATCACGCCGGAACGGTTCGTCCGGTTGAGAAAGAACGTGGAGAAACCCAATTGGAAGAGACCTGCCACTTGTTTGTTTGACTGTATCGTTCGTTGTCTATCCCACTCTTCAACCGTTACGGGAACCTCTTTAATCTTGTCGATGAGATCTTCTGGATACTCCTTCAAGACCTTCCAGAATGCGTAAATCGACGGATCATAGTCATTTATGACTATCTCTGATATCTTTTCGTTCAGAAGGAGGTTTAAAGCGATGCCTGCGCCGCCTGCATAGGGTTCTATGTACGTGCCATCTATGTCATTCTCTTCCAGCACCCGCTCAAAGTAGCTGGTAAGCTTTCCCTTGCCGCCGGGATATCTCAAGGGGGTGCCGAATCGCATGAGTCGTAATCACTTTCCTTGGCCATAAAGATTACGTTCAATTTGCCCATATGGCCTTTATGAAGGACTCGATATTGTCCCATAGATCTTTTAGGGATCTGGAGTCAGGATTCATGTGCAGATTGTGAACATATTGATTCAATTCTGTTGTAATCTCCATGCTATATGCATTTGCTGTACAAGCTTTTTTGAGAGCATCATAGACATCTTTTGTAATTTTACCTTTATTATACAAATCCTCGGCGACAACCTGAAGCCTACTGTGGAGGTAACCTTTCTTCCCATCCGATATTCTGATTTCAGGATTATTTAATAAATGGTAATCGACATTTAATTCCAAAAAGACTCTGAGAGATATCGCAGTTAGGTTTACCAGCTTATGTACGTCAGCACCTTTTAGTTCAGAGTATATATTGTTGATGCGTGTCTGATTAATATTCATGTCGCAATATTTGGGAATTAGGGTTCTTCTTTTTTGAGTGGGGGCAACTGAGGGGATTGTAGCGGTTGGTTCTTCAGATTTAGGGAACTCCTCTACAGGTTCAGGATGAGGTGTAGCAGGTGTTAAGTATGCAGGTTCGACAGCCTGCGATGATGAAAATGTCCTTTCGCCATGAACTTGTGCTTCTTTCCTCATGCGGGCTATCCACTGCCTTGCTTTGTCCGAGGTTTTCACGGTGTCAACATTTATCACTTTATTGCCCAATTGTTCAAAAATAAATTTCCAATCTCTTATGAAGTCTTCTCGGGAAACGCTGATTTCTATTCTTCGATCTACCACTTTGAATCCCAACTCTTCCCTAACTGATCGGAAGCTCACCATTCTTTCGATAGTCGTTATAGATGGTGCTGTTTGGAGTTCCTCGAAATCGTTCATCTCTTTAACGCCAAGATCGTATATCTCCATGGTTGGATCAGGGGTACCTGTACGATACATCCTGTACCTTTTCTTCATCTCTGCGCTCCACTCCTGCTTACCGATGCCGCCTATACTGCCCAAATGATTGTGTTCTGTCCAATAATCTGCATCATCCTCATCAAAATAGACAGCACACATAACTTTGTTTGGCCCTCCGTTAGATTTCTGTCTAAGTTGCTCAAACTGATTTTTGAGAGTATCGTTTCCTTTGATACTCTTCGGATTGTGTATTGCTTTCAGTGCCGTCACACGTCTGTTTCCATCTTTTACTATACATTCTCCTTCCGGATTCTGATAGACTATTGGGAATGTACTGCCATTTAAACCATGGTTAATTATATCTCGAGCTATTTTGAGAATTTCGCTCTTTTTGGTTTTAACCATCTGGTCGAACGCTTCGGCCTGACTGTTTGTGCTTGGATATCTGGGATTGTTCAAATCAAGTTT
>JAISVN010000079.1 GCA_031271555.1 Candidatus Methanoplasma sp. | reverse complement strand
GAGGCCATGGAATCGCAGAAGATATCCGTCGCCAAGGCAGGCATAACCGCTACGCTGCAATGCAGGTGCTCGATGCTGGCCGCAGCGAACCCCAAGTACGGAAGATTCGACATGGAGGGTGCGTCGATAACCAGTCAGATCGATCTCCCGCCTGCACTGATGTCCCGTTTCGACCTGATATTCGTGCTTACGGACAAACCCGATGCCAAAAAGGACAGGGAGCTCACATCGCACATACTGAATGTGCACAGGAGAGGAGAGGTCCGGCAGATAGGGGAGGAGTCGGCAATGGTCATCGGCGTCGATGTCAAGAAGATAAGGGAAGAGACATACAACCTCGGACCCACCTACGATCAGGAGATCATGAGGAAATACGTCGCCTACTCGAAACGCATAGTCCCGGTGATGACGGATGCAGCCGTGGCGACGATCGAGGATAATTATCTGAAGATAAGGGCGATGGGTGCCGGACAGAATGATTCGGTTCCAATCACGGCAAGGCAGCTGGAAGCTTACGTCAGATTGTCGGAGGCATCCGCGAGGATGAGGCTAAGCCGCACGGTCGAGGTCGAGGATGCCACCCGTGCAGTGGACCTCGTGGAGTATTATCTCGGCAAGATACTGGCTCCCGACGGCAGCGGCACATGGGATATCGACAGGATATCCTCCAATTTCGCAAAGAAGGACCGCGACACGTTCAAGATAATATTGAATATACTACGGAACTTCGGATCGCCCGAAGGAATCTCCGAGGAAGAGGTGATCCAACATGCCCTGAACGAAGGGCTGCCCGAGGACGAGACCAGGAAGAAACTGAAAGTAATGATGGGGGACGGAACTCTGTACAAACCCAAAAACGGCCACTACAGGGAGGTATGAGATGATAAACTGTAAGATCCATGTCCATGGGAACGAGAGGATATTGGCCGCATGCGACCAGGAGATCCTGGGGAAGACATTCGTCGGAGACTGCGCCAGGATAAAGGTATCTGAGATATTCTACGGCGGAGAACTGATCTCCGAGGACATATTCATCGAGCGGGCGAAATCCGTCACCATAATGAATCTGGTCGGAAACCGTATCGTGGAAAAAGCGGTAAAGGAAGGGTTAATCTCCGAGGATAACGTCATGATCATCGGAGAGGTGAAGCACGCCCAGTCGGTGATACTGTGACATTCTGCGTCAAGTGCGGGAAGGACATCGACAGCGCAATAAAGGGCATGTGCACAGAATGTTTTCTCGACGGCAGGAAGCTGACGGCCATGCCGCACCATGTCGACGTAAAGATATGCGCGAACTGCGGCGACATAGGATACGGGGAACGCTGGGTCACGAAGGACCTTCAGGAAGCCATCGAAGATGCGGCGGTGGATTCGCTCAGTGCCATCAAGGAGGCGAAGGTGATCGATGTCAAGGTATCGTCATCGGAGCAGGAGCCCAGTACGCATGTGGTGGTCGTCGATTCGACGCTCAACATAGACGGCTGCATCGCCGAGGACACGTCCGCCACGATAGTGAGGCTGAAGAACACCGTATGCAAACGGTGTTCCAGGCAGCTCGGAAATTACTACGAGGCGATACTCCAGATCCGGGCGGGATCGAAGGATGTTTCGCAAAGGACCATGCGGGAGGCCCTGAGGAAGGCGGAGAACATCGTGGACAACCAGTCTGTTTCCAACAGGCAGCTTTTCATAACCAAGACCGAAGAGGTCCAGGGAGGGATAGACGTCTACCTCTCGTCCATATCTCTCGGGAAGGCTATCGCAAAGGACCTTTCCGATTCATACTGCGCAGAGACGAAAGAGGCCTCTAAACTTGTTGGAAAGACATCCGACGGCCAGGACATGTACAGGGTGACATACCTCGTAAGGCTTCCGGATTTCCATGTAGGGGATGTCATACAGTTCGAGGAGCGGTACTTCAAACTGAACAGAGTGTCAGGGAACGGCGCCAAAGTGATAGACCTTATGAATTTCAGGGAGAGGGCGGTCAAGAGATCGGACACCCCCTCTTTCAAGGTCCATGAGAGGTCGGAGGACCTTAAAGAAGCGACAGTCATCAGCAAAGGCCAGAAAGAGGTCCAGGTGCTTGATCCGATGAATTACTCCGCAGTTGACATAAGCATCCCGGAGGGTGCTGAGGTCGGGGATACCGTAAAGGTCGCCAGAATAGACGATGCGCTCTATTATGTTCCTTAAGTACATGTTTTTATCAAGAGCGCCATCCAGGTATCATGATAAAACTGCCGGAACCCATTGACCAGATAGTGGTCAATCTTCTTAAAGCAGCGAATACGAAACTTCCGTCCGATATCGGCTGGGCGCTGGAAGCCGCAGCCGGCTGGGAGACAGATCCGACGGCGAGGACGCAGCTCGGAGCGATAATGGACAATGTGAAGAAAGCAGAGGTCCTCGGCCGCCCGATGTGTCAGGACACGGGGATGCCGGCGTTCTATGTCAAAGGGAGATTCGATTCCTCGATAGCCGGTCTCATAAAAGAGGGATTGAAAAAGGCAACCGAGTCCATTCCCCTGAGGCCGAATTCAGTGGACCCGATCACCCGCAAGAATCCGGGCGACAACCTCGGAGAGGGCATGCCGGTAATACATTACATCCCGACCGATGACGAATTCACAGAGATATCGGTGCTGATAAAGGGAGCAGGATCGGAGAACATGACCCGGCTGCTGATGCTGAATCCGTCAGACGGGGTGGAGGGGATAAAGAGGGCAGTCATAGATTCGGTGCTCGATGCCGGAGGGAGGCCGTGCCCGCCAGGCATAATCGGAATAGGGATCGGAGGGACGGCAGACCTATGCATTGGGATGTCCAAGGAGGCTCTGATGCTTCCTCTTGATCATGAGAACAGTGATCCCAGACTAAAAGACCTCGAGGAGGAGCTCTTCGTCAAACTCAACAGCAGCGGACTCGGCCCGATGGGACTCGGAGGGGCGACCACGGTCCTGGGGGTAAAGATAAAGACGGCCTATTGCCACACCGCAAGTCTCCCCGTCGCCGTAAGCATAGGCTGCTGGGCAACCAGAAGGGCGGTCGCGCGCATAACCGATACGAATGTGGAGTACTCCCAGGGGGCGCAGCTTTGACGGAGCTGAAGACACCTTTGGACGAGAAGGCCGCCCGAGGTCTGAAACTGGGGGACACGGTCTATCTTTCAGGCGATGTGATAACCGGAAGGGATGAGATGCACATCCGTGCGATAGAGTATTCCCGCCTGGGAAAACCTCTTCCGGAAGGCATCGAGGGATCAGTGCTCTATCACTGCGGCCCCATAGTCGTGAATGATGGCAACGGATGGAAGGCCGTAGCGGCCGGGCCGACCACCAGCGCAAGAATGAACTCTCTGGAGCCGGAGATGATCAGAAGGTTCGGGATCCGTGCGATAATCGGAAAAGGCGGAATGTCGGAAGATGTGGGCAAAGCAATGTCGGAGGTCGGCTGCGTCTATCTGGCGGCGGTCGGCGGCACGGCTGTTTCCCTTGCGGAGTCGATAACCAAGGTCCATGGGCCGGAATGGCCGGACCTCGGAATGGCCGAGGCGATGTGGAGATTCAAGATCGAGAGGATGGGGCCGCTGATCGTGGCAATGGATTCGAAAGGCAACAGCCTCTATGAGGATGTAAGGTCAAGACTCATCAAGGATATCTGATATCGTCATCCTCTTCTTCGCTGTCATCGAAGAACTCCAAACGGTTGGGCCCGTTCATGCGCTCGCTGAGCAGCCACGCCGCCACAGCCAAAAGTATCCCGACTATGACGCCCACCAGCATTAGGATGTGGGCCACATCCAATCCGAGATACATCTTCAGATCCTTCTTTTCCATTGTAATGTTAACGTTCAGAGGGGTGCTTGTCACATCGGCGCTGATCTCATTGCTGGTTTTGAATCCCGCCCCGCTTGCAATGATGGTGTATGAACCTACCGGGCACCAGATCTCATAATATCCGCGGTCGTTCGTTTTAGTGCTGTAAACGTCCGCTCCGTTCGTAATGGTGATCGTTACGTCCTTCACCGCATTCCCGCTGAAATATACAGTCCCTCTGATGGAACTGTCCGATGCAAGTTGCATGAGCACGGGCTGCATGCCGTCGACCGACGACGTAATCGTGTATGTGCGCGATGCACTGCTGTACGGGGCATTCAAAAGATCAAGGGTAAGATATTCCGACCCCGTCTGACCCGTTGTGTACGGACAGGTCAGTATGATATATCCAGGGGCTGTGAACTTTATGGAAAGCCCTTTGTTCGATGACACGACAATACTGAAGAAGCCATCGGAATCGGTCGTCACACTCTGAACAACATCCTGCGGCCCTTTGATGGAAACGGTGACGTTGTCCAAAGGTATCTTCCCTGCGCCCCCTCCTTCTGCAACATAGCCCTCTACGGCATAATTTGGTGCGTTGACATCCGCATCAGAAGAGGATAATGGCAATATCAGCATCAGCATAACAGAGGCTACAACCGCCAGCAGGAGTTTTTTGCTCATCACCTTTCAATGTATATTCTGCATTTAATATCTTTTCGTGCGTGGCGCGTGTGTACTGTTATTGCAGTGTAGGCAGAATAAAACTAAAAATAAGCGGCCGTGGCCGATCATGCGAATAATCGGACATGGTTTATTGGACGGTAGTGTTAAATAGTTGAAAATATAAAATCCTTTGAACACCATGGTTTTAATGGAGATTATTTACAGTTTTATTGTTCAAGTCCCTGTAAAAACAAGTTTCTTTAAATACTAATCAACTAATATTTTTGTAGTTATTGTATTTTTTGAAGGATATACTATCCATCCATATTTTGGCTATAAATATCAATTAAAAGCATGTAAAAATACTCTGTGTATACACAGTAGGAGGTAAGAAGATGTCTAAAGAAGAGATATTGAATAAGCTTAGCGAAGCCGTCGTAGCCGGCAAACCTAATCTTGCCGAAGAGGGTGCAAAGGAGGCTTTGGCCCAGAAGGTGGACCCGCTCGAGGCCATAAACGCAGGTCTCGTGAAAGGAATGTCGATCGTAGGCGACAAATACGCAGCAAGGCAGGTATATCTGCCTCAGGTATTGATGTCGGCCAAGACGATGTACTCCGGTCTTGACCTGCTCCTTCCGGCGATCCCGAAGGCAGCAATGGCAGATGTGAAGAGGTGCGCGACAGCAGTGGTAGAGGGAGATGTGCACGACATCGGAAAGAACATCGTCAAGACGATGCTCACCGCAGGCGGTTTCGTCGTCATAGATATGGGAAAGGATGTGCCCATACAGAAGATCGTTGACGACGCCAAGAGCGAAAAGTTGGACGCACTCGCACTCAGCACACTGATGACGCCTACAATGGACGGCATGAAGGCCGCACTGGATGGTCTCATCGAGAGCGGATACAGGAAGAACGTCAAGGTATGTATCGGCGGAGCACCGACATCCCCTGAGTTTGCAAAAGAGATAGGTGCAGACCACAGAGACGCAAATGCGCAGGAATGCGTTGCATGGCTTAAAGAGGTGTTTTGAAAATGACAGAGATGTCACACATCGATAGAGTCATGGCCGCACTCACAAATGAGCCCGGAGACAGACTTCCAGTCTATCCCATAGCTTGCGGCGTGAACAGGAGGTTCGTCAATGGTGGTATCTCGTATCGCGATTGGGCACACGACCCGAAACTGTACGCACAGGCGTTCATTGAAGGCCAGAAGGTATTCGATTACGACTTCGCAATCGGCCTGATGGACCTTTCGGTCATGGCAGGAGACCTCGGAGCACACGTCAGGATGGACGAGCAGAACACACCGTTCGTCGATCAGCACATCGTCAACAGCGTCGAGGACTACGAGAAGTTCGAGGTACCGGACATAACAAAGGGCAGATCGGCTGTCCTTCTGGAAGGAACCAAGCTCTACTGTGATGCACTGAAGAATCAGGTCATAACATCAGGATTCATAGAGGGTCCGTTGCTTGCGCTCTCGCAGAGCGCCGGAGCGGAGAGGCTGTTCATGGATATGTTCACCAACCCCTCTGCAGTGCACAGGGCACTGAAGGTAATGACCGATTACGATATCGAGATGGTCAAAGGATTCGCCAAGACCGGTTGCGCAGGATTGTGCTGGGACTACCTTTGGGGTAACTACTCTTGTCTCGGTGATGCGGAGTACGAAGAGTTCGAAGGCTGCAAGAAGTATGCCATAGGACTCAACGAGCTCACCATAAAAGAAGGAATGGCAGTGGCCATACACAACTGCGCAGACCTTCCGCACCTGGACACCCAGATAAAGAAGTTCGCACCCGCGATATACTCGATGGCCTACTACCCGCTGATCCCCGGATCACCGTCGGCATCCAGCGTCATAGAGGGCGGATACACGGACAAGACACTCGTTGGCGGCCAGGTAGACCCGCAGCTCTTCATAAGGGCACCCGCGGAGAAGGTCACCCAGGTAGTCAAAGACCTGTGTCAGGAAGTCAAGACCGCATTGTGCAAGAGAGGACTCAACTCCCCGAAGTACTGTATTGCATCAGGTTGCGAAGTCCCGCCGGACACCCACACCAAGACAGAGAACATCAAAGCATTCGTAGACGCCGGAAAACAGTACGGCAAAATGAACGCATAAACAACTTGGTTTTCTACTCCTTTAAACCTTTTAATTCCTCCCTAAACCTTTTACTAAACCACATTTCATACTATATGGAGGTAAAATCATGAAGGTCTCACAAATAGCTGGATTCTTAGGCAGCGGCAAGACAACCGCTGTCATGAAGATCGTCGATGAGCTTATGAAGAGAGGACACAAGGTCGCGATCGTAGTGAATGATGTGGGAGAGATCAACGTCGATGCGAAGTTCATCGAATCCCACGGATTGAAAGCAAAGGAAATCGCAGGAGGATGCATATGCTGTCAGATAGCTGGAACATTCTCCGAGACGCTTGCGAAACTCCATGATTCATACAACCCAGAGATAGTTATAGTGGAGCCGTCCGGAGTCGCCATACCTTGGGGACTGAAAAGAGCGGCAGAGTATTCGGAAGCCAAAGCGGACATGGTCATCGAGCACGCTCCGGTCATCACGCTTGTGGATGCGATGAGGATAGATCTCCTCATGAAAGCAGTGAAAAGACTTGTCGAGACGCAGATACGCGAAGCCGACGTCTGTTTTGTGAATAAGGTCGACACGGCATCGCCGGCGGCCATTGCCAAGACCGAGGGATTGATCAAAGAGATGAACCCCCGGGTGGAGATAGCTCACATGTCCTCCGAGACCGGACAGGGCATCGATTACGCATGCGACCTGATCGTCAACCGCATATCCCCCAGGTATGACGAAGCGGTCGAAGAAGAGCTTCTCAAGAAGCAGTACAAGGGGTGACAATATGCACGAGGATGACCATCACGACGACCATCATGATCACCACGATGACGACCATCACGAGAACGAGCATGAGAGGCTGCATTTAGAGATGCACAGAGCTGTCGATGAGCTCGGGAAATACGCCATCGACATAAACATCGATTCTCCAGAGGGAGTAAAGAAAGAGGTCATACTGAAATTCATCGACGACCTCATGACGAGTGTCACAGAAAGCAGCATGGCCCATGGGGCGGATCTCGTCGGTCATGTGAAATCATTCCTGTCCAACGACGATGGCAACATAATGAGCAGCATCGTCGATCACCGGGAGCCAGCAAGGATAAAGGATTCACTGGAATCAGATACGGTATACAAAGCAAGATTCATGCTGCACATCATAGTCCACGGGATATGGGACGACCATGTCAGAGAGAGCGTTCTGGACGTGCTTGATGACACATTCCGGAAGTGGGGCATCCCATACGTGGTGGAAGCTGACCACTATGATACTGAAAAGAGCATTGCTCATCATACGAGGTGAGAATAATGGTAGACGGTTTTTATGAAGCAATGAGAACGAAAGGGTTCTCCTATAACACGACAGCATCGCTCAAGAAATTCGAATGTCCCTACTGTGGGTTCGAATTCTCGATGATATACGCGCGCACTTTCGCATGCCAAGGATGTTCCGAGGCGTGGAACAACTGCCCGAAACTGAGATGTGCGAAATGCGATACGGAATTTCCGATCACGGAGACACCGCAGATACACAATGAAGCTCAGCAGAGGAACATCGCCGAGCATATTTCGAAGGTCGTGACGAAATACAATAA
>JAISVN010000092.1 GCA_031271555.1 Candidatus Methanoplasma sp. | reverse complement strand
CCTTATCGACTTCAAAATCGCCAAGTTTCACCTCAAACGCTCCCCATCTGCCGTCTGGAAGTTCGACTATGTTGTCTATCTCAAGATCATTGCTGTCTCTGTAGTGGTACACACGTCCGCCCGATGCAGAGGAGTATACGCAAAGGTCTCTGTAGCATAAAGATTCAAACATGAATCCTGCCGTGTTAGGGTCTTTTTTCAGTATCTCGGGGGTTGCACCGAGAGATGCTGCGGCAAGCGAAGGATCGGTCAAATGGATCTTCGGAGAGGACCTTATACGCACTTTTGAACGAAGCTTAGGAGTCCACGCTTCCTGTTCCTCTAAAATGAATATGTTCTTCAGCGAATCCATGTACTTTCTTATGGTCTGTTCGGAGATGCGGCCGTATCCATCGGACACATCCTTTGTGATCGTAGCTATGCTTGCGGTAGAAGACACATTTCTGGCTATGGATCTTATTATCCGTTCGGTAATCGTTGCCGACATTCTGTTTTCGGTCATCTGAGAGAGGTCGGAATCAATCACCGAGCGAATATATTCAGAAGGTATCCTGAGCGCTCCTGGGTAGGAATCAAGGACAGCAGCTTTAGGCCATCCTCCTCTGCAGATGAGTCTGACGATCTCCTCATAGTCGATCTTTGAAGGAGAGGGTTCCAGTTCACCTCCCTGAAAAAGTTTCAGCAGCGATACGTCCCCGGTACTGTCCCCGCTTTCATACAGAGACATAGTGTGCATCCTTACTCTCCCGAACCTGCCTGTGCCTGAATGGTTCACCGACTCCATCGGCGGCATTGTCGATCCGGTGAAGATGTACATCCCATTCTTGCCGGTAAGATCAATGTTTCTCCGTGCTGTGTCCCACAGCTGAGGTACATCCTGCCACTCGTCCACGAGTCTAGGGTGTTCTCCGGACAGCGCATCATCGGGTACGAGTCTGGCATATTTGTTTGTTTTATCGTCCCCCAGCATGAGCTGGGATCTGCTGTGTTGCATACCCGTCCAAGATTTTCCGCACCACTTTGGACCGGTGATCAGGACTGCACCAAGAACGGACAGAACATCTTGTACCAAAGAATCTGCTATCCTTGGCAGATATTCTTTTCTTCCGGATCTGTCTTGGGCATCATCACCGCTCATGAATAACAAATATGCAGTAAAATATTTATTAGTTTTGCAGTTATTTCAATATAGATTTTGCAGTATTTTTATCATTATATTTGCAGATTTATTTTTAGTTTAAATTACATTTGAATGAAGTCCACCCGGATCGGAACGGGATCAGGATCGTTCGAGTGCAAGGAGACCACAACATGGAGCTTTTATCGAAAAGGGCATAATTGTGCGGATCGGTTCACAGAAAAAAGGATCATGGAAGTTTCTATGAGGATCCATCTTGCAGTGAAATGGGACAGAAATGGGAAATAAAATGTTTCTCACTTAATCCTGAAATGGATCTAAATGAGCATGGTTGTAGCAATGACTCAGAGAAGTCCGCGTGCCTTGAACAACTCGGCATTGAGCACAGATCCGCCTGCGCCGCCTCTCAGGGTGTTGTGTGAAAGGACGAACATTTTGTAGTATCCTTTGCTCTCCCTTATCCTCCCGGCGGTGCAAGCCATCCCCTTCGCCCTTTTCGGGCTTCCGGCCAATGCGTCGTATACGGGCTGGGGCCTGTCCTTTTCGGCCCTTACAACAATTGGGACATCCGGAGCAGAGGGGAGCTTCAGGGACTGCGCCTCGCCTCTGAAACCGGACAAAGCGGAGGACAGCTCATCCAATGAGGGGGACGAGCCAAGCTTAAGGGTCAGAGACTCGAGGTGGCCGTCCACGACAGGCACCCTGGCACAATTGGCCATGACCATGATGTCCGCAGGTTCGAAACCGGCCTTGGAGTATCCTCCGAGTATCTTTGCGAGCTCTATCTCCATCTTCTCTTCTTCCTTGTCTATGAAAGGAACGACGTTCCCTACCGCATCGAGGGAAGGAACTCCGGGGTATCCGGCGCCGGAAAGCGCCTGGTACGTGGAGACGAAGACCTGCTCAAGCCCGAACTCATTCTCCATTGCGCAGAGGGGCATTGCTATTCCGGTGGAGGAACAGTTCGCATTGGTCACTATGTAGCCGCCGCTGCCGTAGGTCTCCTGCTGCCTGATTGATTCAGAATGATCGGGGTTTATCTCGGGTATCAGTATCGGGACGTGTTTGTCCATACGGTGGGCACCGGCGTTGGTGAATACTGCGACGCCTTTCTTGGCAAGCTCCGATTCGGTAGGTCCGGCAAGATCGGATGGTATGCCGGAGAAGACCACTCGGACATTCTTCGAGATCTTGTCGATGTCCATCGTCCTGATCTTGGTCTCAACGGTCTCTTCCGAGAATTCATGGTCCCTTATCTTTATGACATCCCCGAACCTTCTGCCTTCGGACCTCTCGGATGCGTAGAGGCCTTCAACATCGAAGTAGGGGTGATCCTCAAGCATCTGTACGAATCTTTGGCCGATAGGGCCGGTTGCGCCGAGAACGGCAACGCTGATCTTGCTCATGTCAACTACCTTTGGTTGAGTCAAGTCAAGCATGTGCGCTTATTATATTTTTGGAGGACGCCTTTGTATTTTAGGCATTTGCACTTGCGCTCTTGCTAAGTTATGCTAAGTGTAACGCATGGAATTTAAAGGGAATCGTTAAAATACTCACTAAGCATAGCAAAATGCGGAGGCACGATCAGATGGCTGAAGAATCATTCTACGACGATTGGAGAATAACGACGAAAGAAGAAGTGGAAATATTGCTAAAGGCATTCGAAGATGCCGACAAAAGGGGACCCCGGAAACGGATGGATGTCCGCAAGATGATTGAGGAAGGGGAAAGACTTCTCAGAGAAGGTCGTTTCAATGACCTTTAAGATACTGCCTTTACGAACTTTTATGAAGGAACAATCGGAGCAAAAACTGTATGAAACGTTCTTGAACTTCAGCTGTTCCAGAAACAAAAGCGTTGAAAAATATCTCCGGGAGACGGCGGTAAGACATGAGCGGGCCCGTATATCGAGAACATACCTGATACTTGATACAGAACCGGAAGAGCAGCTTATAGGTTACATAACGATCGCCATGAAATGCCTTAATGTAGGCGGAGAGCAAAATAACGAGGAGCTCATCAAAAAGATGAACGTCAGCGGCGACATCGCCCAATCTTATCTGATAGGCCAGCTCGGCAAGGTCGACGGTTGTGACAAGAAGATAGGTGAATTCGCAATGGATTTCGCATTGGATGTGATTGAAGATGCCAGCGAATTAATAGGATGCCGCGTGGTCAGGCTGGACTGCAAGGACGCATTGGTAAAATATTATGAAGGGAAAGGGTTCAGTTTTCTGAATAAGAACAGCAGCGGGAACCTAAATCGCATGGTAATGGTCCTGGCATGAGGAACAAACCTTATACCGTAGAAACGAGTCGGATATCTACGCATTGGTAACTATAATGATGCGGCCGTAAGTTGAGGATATAGGCGAATCACCCTCGGACATCTGCAAATACAAGTTTTTAACCATGATATGCTATTACAGCATATGGATCGCGTGAGGACGGAATTCAGCAAGTTCCCGTCACAGGAGAAGGTCGCAATGCTCATCCTCAAGCAGGGCATAAGGGTCGAGAACGGAGTGGCATACTGCAATAACATAGAACAATCGGATGCCGCGATAGCCAGGGCCGCAGATGTGGACCGAAGGGTCGTAAGATCGACGCTGGAGAGGATATCCGACACTCCGGAACTGAACAGGCTGTTCTCAAAACTGCAATCCATGCTGCTTATGGCGAATGTTGCGCCGGAGATCGGATGCACCACGCTGGAGATAATACCTACGGATGCCACCATACCCGGTATACTTGCTGGGATAACCGACGTGATATACAAAGGCGGACTCTCCGTCAGGCAGGCGGTCGTTGATGATCCTGGGACGAGAATGGATTCGCATCTGATCGTCGTCGTGGACGGCCAGATACCCCCAGAACTGCTGCCTGCCATAAAGCAGTGCAAAGGTGTGTCGAGCGTGATACTCAGGTAAGCAAGGCAGATAGGACCTAATTGTGAGTCTCATGC
>JAISVN010000013.1 GCA_031271555.1 Candidatus Methanoplasma sp. | reverse complement strand
AGACCCATAGCTGCCATAATCGGTGCGGTTTTGGCTTTTGGTCTGACGATGTTCGTTGCCGAGCTTGCAGGGGGAAAAGCAATGAGCTATGTCCTTGCAGGAGTGATAATTTCTACCGGGCTTTCGTCTGCAATCGCGCTTATGATCTACTTCAATGCAGATAATTACGAGAGCATCGTGAAATGGATGTTCGGATCCTTTGCCGACATGCCGTGGGGAAGTACGGTCACCGTATTCTTTGGTACAACCATCCCGATACTTGCAACACTGTTTTTTGCCAAAAAACTTAACATAATGCTTTTGGGCGAAGAACAGGCCAAGTACCTTGGTGTAGATACTGCTTCTTTGAAAAAAGCATTAATGATATTGATTGCGGTGTTGGCCGCATTCTGCGTAGCTTATTGCGGAGTAATAGGGTTCATAGGCCTCATAATACCGCACATATGCAGGATGGTAGTAGGTGGAGACCATAGGTTGCTGATACCGGCATCTGCCATAATCGGTGCTCTGGTATTGTTGATCGCGGATGTATTCTGCAAGACCATAGCTGCGCCTTCGGAACTCCCGATAGGAGCCGTAGTAGCAGTAATAGGGGTGCCGTTCTTCCTGTTCCTTATGATGAAGGAGGGAAAAAGATATGCAATGTGACGAATTTGAAACAGAAGATATCAAAGAGGAAATGCTTCTAGATGTCTGCAGTCTGGTATTCGGTTATACCTCATCAAATATTCTCACGGATGTCAGCATCTCAACTAATGGGGGTGAGTTCATAGCCCTCATGGGGCCAAACGGTTCCGGAAAGACCACTTTGATGCGTTGCATCAATAAGATACTCGATATCAAGGGCGGATCCGTCATTATTGACGGAAATGACATAAAGGGACTGAGCAGAGACGGCATGTCACGCATATGCACGACCGTTCCGGCAGAGATCCCCTCTGACTTCTCGCTTACGACGAAGGATTTCGTAACATTGGGAAGATCGCCGTACATAACAAGCTGGTGGTGGGAATCCGAAGAGGACATGGCTATCGTCGAGAAGACAATGTGGGACTTTGGCATACTTCATTATTCTGAAAGGAAGCTTCATGAACTCAGCAGCGGAGAGCGCGCACGTGCGCTCCTTGCAAAGGGTGTTGTTCAGAAGCCGAAACTCATGATGGTGGATGAACCAAGCGCCCATTTGGACATAAAGTACAAAGTGCAAGTGATGGAGATGCTGAAAGGCCTCTCGAGATCCGGCCTTACCGTGATAATGGCATCCCACGATCTGAATCTTGTTACAAGGTACTGCGACAAGGTCATGCTTCTCAGCGAGGGTAAAATAATCAAATTCGGGACTCCGAATGAGGTTGTGACAAAAGAATCGATAAAGGAAGTATACCATATAGACATAAAAGTGATCTACGACGAAGGAGTTCCCTATATAATCCCCAACGCCCCAAGCGCAGATGAGGAAGAGTTCAGAGTGGAACTTTAAACGGTTTACCATATTTTTATTACAAAGTTGATACACATGATACAGATAGCAATTTACGGAAAGGGAGGGATCGGCAAATCAACCTCCGCAGCCAATATCTCATATTCTTTGGCAGAGAAAGGAATGAAGGTCCTTCAGATAGGATGCGACCCGAAACACGACTCCACAAGAGCGCTTCTGCAGGGGAAGGAGCAAACAACGGTCCTTAGCTACATACGCAACACCTCTCCCTATGACAGGAAGCTGGAAGATATAGTGCTTGACGGGGCAAAAGGAATAAAGTGTGTGGAAGCCGGAGGACCCGAACCTGGAATAGGTTGTGCGGGGAGAGGCATACTTAGCACTTTCGACACGCTTAAAAAACTGGGAATGGATGAAATAGATTTTGATGTAAAGCTCTACGACGTCCTCGGAGACGTAGTGTGCGGAGGGTTTGCCGTTCCGTTGAGGAACGAATACGCCGACGGCGTATACCTTGTAACGTCAGGCGAATTCATGTCGATATATGCCGCTAACAACATACTGAAGGGGATCAAGAACTTTGACAAAGGCGTCCCCCGGGTTGCCGGCATAATTCTGAACTGCCGCGGCATTGAAAATGAATATGAGACTGTGAAAAGATTCGCAGATGCTGTGGAATTGCCAATCGTGGCATGCATACCCAGAAGCAAACTGTTTGCAGAAGCGGAAGCCGCAGGCAAGACCGTGATAGAGATGTTCCCTGACTCCGATGTATCCAAAGAGCTTGGGAAGATATCTGATAACATAATAAGTATCATGGAGAAAGGTTCGTCCCCATTGGAATCGAAACCGTTGAGCGACCAGCAGATGGAGGAATTCGCAAAGGGGTAGGCAATCACAACGGATGATTCAATAAGTTCGCTGAATGTCGCAGAACCTTCATGCAGAGCATGTTCAAGAGCGGCCAAAGGAAAAGTAACGACCGAAGGCAATGTTTATTCATCCTGTGCGACCGCCGGCGCAGTCCACGGATGCTCCACAGTGCTTGATTCGATGGTTGTGATACACGGTCCGAGAAGCTGTGCGTATCTGATGTCATCCTCGAAGAATGTGAGCGAGATATACAGGCGGGGGAACAAGCCGAGAAAGAACCTGCAATCCATGAGGATGGTCTCAACGGACATAGATGATACCGTCTCTGTATTCGGAGGAGCAGGCCTTCTGGAAGAGAAGATAAGGGATGTCATCTTGGAAGGCCACAAGAACATATTCGTTGTGACGTCCTGCGTGCCCGGCATAATAGGGGACAATACCATCGATGTAGTGAACGCTATAAGCAATGAGCATCCGGGCCTCTACTTCAGAGTGGTGGAGGCCGACGGGAACATAATGGGCGATTGGGAGGACGGGTTCGTGGAATCTGCAAACGCATTATTGGACATGGTGGATTGTTCTGTAGAACCCAGGGAAATGACCGTCAACGTTTTGGCCGAGAGGTACCACTTCAGGACTGGCGACCCAAAGGATATGGGGATCTTTGAGCTTTTCAAACCTTTTGGAATAGAGGTCAACTGCAGATTCATGTATGAGTCCTCTATGGACGATATCCGCAGACTCTGCCTTGGAAAAATGAACTACATCGCAGACGGAGACCGCGGATCCCTCAAGATCGCCAGATTGGTAAGCGGAAGGCTCGGAATTCCTGTTGATATGGAACCTTTGCCGATAGGGATACGCGAATACAGAAGATTCGCAGAGAAGATCGGAAGAGACTTCAACATAGCTCAGAAAGCGGAAGAGGCCATTGCCGAGGAAGAGAAGAAATATTATGCGGAAATAGAAAAGATCAGACCTAAGCTTAAAGGAAAAAGAGTATTGATCGAGGACAGGTTCCTCCAGAACATAGATTGGCTGATCGATCTCGTCCTGGACCTTGGGATGAAGATAGAGGTGATCGGAGTCGGGCCTGTCCATCCATGGAAATCAAAAAGGCCCGATTCGGAATACCTTTCCAAAGGCATCATCTTCAAACAGGATTATGTGCTCGAAGATCTGCTGGCCGATATCAAGGAGATCGCTCCCGACATAGTTCTTTCGGACAGCGGCATCAGAGAGACGGAGGATGTGTATCAGATGATGTATTCTCGCCCGGCTCCCGGTATGAGCAATGTGATCAAACTTGCACAAAAAATCGGCGACCTTGTCAGCGTTCCCAGGACGGAAGGATGGAGGATGATGCAATGACCATCAACCGCATATGCATGGACGGCTTCACCGGTGCCCTTCTGGCAGTGGAAAGCTTCAGCGACGGCAGAGCGGTCCTGCACGGACCCGGAGGATGCAGGAATTACCATACCTTCCTTGTATCGCAATGCTACCCCCGGAGGGATCCTTCCGACTTCAAAAAATACGCTATGCCGTATTTCTTCAGCCAGCCCAGGATACCATGCACATATATCGACGAGGACAACTACATAAACGGTTCCGAAAAGAAACTCGAGGAGTGCATACCGGTCATATGCAGCGTTGACGATAACTTCGACGTCTTCATATGCTCTCCGGGTGCGGCGCTTATCGGAGACAACATAACCGATGCCATAGAACGGGCCGGGTACAAAGAAAAAGCCATGGCGATTGAGGAATCCCTGATATCTCAGCCGTTCCCCGACAGCTATGACCACACTGTAAAGTCGATAATCGAATGGAAATCTCCGAGCAAAAAGAAGACCGTGCCTAAAAGCGTGAACATACTCGGAATGCCAATATCAAGCATAGATTGGGAGGATTCGATAGATGAGCTAAGCTCCATACTGAGGGAGATGGGCATAACCGTCCTATCATCGCCAGGGGCCGGATGCAGTTCCGAAGAACTCGAAAGATCCACCGCCGCAGAATATAATGTGTGCGTATGCCCAGAATACTGTGAAAGAACTGCCGAACTCTATGAAAGAGTCTACGGAATACCGACCATATTCTCCGATATGGGGGCGCCTGTCGGTTTTGATGCGGTGGAGCATTGGGTGAAGAATATCGGAAAGGTCATGGGTGCAGACACATCTAAAGCGGAAGCGTTGATAAAAAAGGCAAAAACCCGCGCCTATAAAAGGATCAATCGGGCCGCATATGCGAGACGCACCAAGTGTTCAAGGTTCACGATAATGGCGGACGGTTCGATCGTATATCCTTTGACCAAATGGCTATACGAGTATCTGTGCATGCTCCCGGTGAGCATATCTGTCGATCCTGGAGAAGATGAGAGGACCGTATCTTCTTTGATAGGATTCCTTGAAGAAAGGGGACTGAAAGATGCATGGGGGTCAGACCCTGCACAGAATGCAGATTATATGTTCACCGATGGGCAGACAGCCGAAACGCAGATGATGATAGGGACCTGCCGCAAAGGCGTAAGCATAGCGCTCCCGGACCTTTCGAGAGCCAACTTCATACCCAGGCCAGTATTCGGACTGAATGGTGCGGCGTACATATTGGATGAGATATTCAGCGGTCTCTGAATCGTTCTTTCGTCAATAAACCATTTCTCATATCTTTCCTTTTACCAGCATATAATAGCATATCGTGAAGAAGGCAACTCCGAACGCTGCAACTACGGCAAGAGAACCAAGGGGGAATGCCCAATCCAACGCTGCAGATCTTATGCATTCCGTAGAATATGTCAGAGGCAGCGCAGAAATGATGTGCTGCAGCCATTCCGGCAAGAATGATACGGAGAACATGGTACCGCACAGGAATGTCATCGGCACCACGATCACGCTTGTGAACAT
>JAISVN010000134.1 GCA_031271555.1 Candidatus Methanoplasma sp. | reverse complement strand
CCCATGATCGCAACAATATCATTCTGGAAATTGACAATTACGTCGAAGTTCCATATGAACGTGCCGGGAACGTACCATATTCCCCAGAAAAGAGCGCAGAATATGGCCATCATGTAGCCATACTTCACCCTTTTCTTGTGTGCTTCCATTTTTTTCTCGCTTATGTTCATTAACATACCTCCTATTTTAGTTAATAAAAAAAGGGTGCCAGGCACCCTGAATGGTTTACCTGACAACCGCCGTCATCTTTACAACTGCATCGGAAGCGCTTTCAGAATATACATCTGCGCCGATCTCGTCAGCCCACTGCTGTGTGACCGGTGCGCCGCCTACGTTTGTAATAAGACTGTCCCTTATGCCAGCCTTTTTGAGCATCTCTTCAAGCGTCTTCTGGTTGACCATGGTCGATGTCATCAGCGCAGAGGTTCCGACTCCCATCGGTTTCTCTTCCTGACATGCCTTAACGATCTCTACAAGCGCCACGTCCCTTCCGAGGTTGACTACGTTGAAGCCTGCTACTTTGAGCATGATCGCAACGATGTCCTTTCCTATGGAGTGGATATCTCCCTCTATTGTGCATATGAGGAACTTTCCGAGTCCCTCACCTGCGCTCTTTCCGGATTTCTCCAGTTCGGGCGTGAGTATGTTCATTCCTGCGGTCATGGCTCCTGCCGCTGCCATTATGTGCGGCAGGAATACTTTCTTTGCTTCGAACAGTGCTCCGACCTCGGTTATTCCTTTTGTGAAACCTTCTTGGATGATGGTGACTATGTCTGCACCCTCCGCGATGGCCCTGTTCGCCACATCTGCCGATTTCTTGGCATCATATTTCATGATTGCCTCTCTTGCTTCCTGCGCTAATGATTCAGTTGACAATGATATCACTCCTTCCTTTTCTTGAAAGCATCATCCGCCTTCTGGACGATCTCTTTCATTACCTTCAGTCTGTCCTCGGGTATGGGTTTTACAACATGGTTTTTCATGACGTCGACGACTATCTCGTGTGCAACATCAACGGCGCTCTTGGCTCCATTGGATGTCCATTCTCCGAGCATGTAGCGGTCAAAGATCATGGGGTCGGATGCAAGGTCTATGTTCTCCATCGTGGATGGGTGGGCGAGGAAATCGTTGCCCACGCCGATCTCTTTTATCGCATCGACAGCGAGAGTCTCGTCGTTGACCACAACACCTTCCATTGCTTTCTTTTCCATTTCAATGATATCGTTGTCTATTACCAGCTGTTCCATCGAGAACGTCTGTCCAAGTTCCAAAACACCCGCGCCGTATATTGTGTTGGCTCCTGCCAATGCAGGGAGAAGAGATGTTATGGTCTTCTCATGCGCTGCCTGAGCATCGGGTATCTTGGAATCGGTCTAGGTACCGGCAACATAAACGGGCAGACCGTAGAACTGTCCGAGTTTCGCTACTGCTGCGCTTATGACCCCGAGTTCAGGGGATCCGACAGGCGCAGTTCCGCGTTTCAGGTCGAATGTCGTTGTCGAGCTTCCGTACCAGACGCTTGCACCGGGGCAAGCCAGCTGGCTCAGAACTATTCCTGACAGGATCTCTGCACTGTGCGTTACAAGTGTTCCTGCAAGGTGTACCGATGACGAGCCGCCGGCCATTGCCATACTGAGGACGTTGACCGGTATTCCGTACCTTGCACCCTTTATTATGACCTGGGCCGCGTTGTGGCTCAGCTCGAGGGGGCTTGTGGGGCATACGAGCATGGACATTATCGGTTTCTCGCGTGCGAGTTTCTTGTCCCCTCCGTAGTATGCCTCGACTATGTCTCTGTAGTACTCTACATTCTCCGCGACAGGGTCGATGTGGTGGAAGTGCTTCGTTGTGTTCTCCAAGGATATAAGCAGCTCGTGGACATCTTCTGCCCCGACTCCGGCCCATTCCCTTGCTGACACTGCCAGAGCGAAATAGCTTATTCCGTCTGCCCAGTCGCATATCTTTGCTGCGTCTGCGAGGTCTTTACCTGTCGAATCCCTTGTCTTGAACTTTCCCTCGCCAAGGTAGTCGCACATCTGGATACCTGTTCCGAAGCAAATGTAGTGGACGCGTCCCCTGTGCTCCTGCTCCACGGTCCTGTGGTCTTCCCTTCCGTAAAGGTAGAACTTCTTCGGGGCGGTTGCCAGAGCCTTCCTTACAATGCCTGTCGGTATCTTTACCATTTTTGTCTCATAATTCACTTCGCAGCCTGCCTGTTCAAAGATTTCTATTGCCTCTTTGTCGGACACCTGCACACCGTAGTTCGCCAGAACATCCATTGTTGCTCTGTCGATAGCTTCGATGCCTTCATCGCTGAAGAGATCCAATTTCAGACCCTGCATCATAGATCTTCCAGGGTATTGGTTTGGTTTCATTTCATTCCTCCATTTAAATACATAACGTGTTTAGGAAAGGATGGCAGTCACGCCATCCATGTTTAGATTGATCAATCTGCCACCTGGGCCTCTGCCTTGTTCTGTACCCAGAACCAGACAGGAATGAACATGAGGAGGATGATCACACCGAGTATCAACGGAGTATATCCTGCGGACAGTACATAGCTCCAATAGACCAGACACGGCAGCCACACAAAGAACTGAATGAAGCACATGACCGAGATCACGTACTTCCAGCCTTTCGGGGCTTTGAACGGCCTGTCCAAATCTTTGAACCTCGTATCCCTCTTCGTTTTCACATATGCTGCAAGTGCGACTCCGTTTGCGATACAGTATCCCATGGCCGATGCCGAAAGGATCGTCATCACAGTGTCACCGGACTCGAGTATCCATGAGCTAGAACCGATC
>JAISVN010000071.1 GCA_031271555.1 Candidatus Methanoplasma sp. | reverse complement strand
TACACCATCTGTCCTTTATCTTCCTGTACTCGGATGCTTTCTCCAGATCACTGTCCAGGAACTGTGATCTTTTCCCTATGGCGGATGTGGATATGACCATCTTGTCCAGCGCGCCGGATTCCATGACCTTCGTGTCGCCGGTGACTATCGGCACGCCGCATTCCTGGGATGTCCTCCCCATGCTTTCCATTATCTTGTCGACGATCTCGATGTCCAATCCCTCTTCGAGTATGACCGAACAGGCGATGGCCAGCGGGGATGCGCCCATGACCGATATGTCGTTGACAGTCCCGGAAACCGAGATCCTGCCGATGTCCCCGCCCGGAAATATCAGAGGGTTGACAGTATGGCCGTCTATAGTGAACACGACATCATCAACGACCGCCGAATCGTCCAGGGAGTCCAGCGGAACATCCGACGCCGATTTCGGAAAATGGGATATTATGTGCTTTGATAGGAACTCCTGCATTACCTCTCCGCCGGCACCATGGTTCATGACGATCTTTGACATCAGCCGTGAATAGCATCGCCGATATAGGTTTTTATCCTCCGCTGTTCGCCGGCAGGCTGTCGGCGCACCGGGCGGCTCAGAACTCACATTCGATGCAGTCCTGCTCCAGGCATGCTTCGTTCGATATCTTCCACTTCAAGGCCCAGTACTTCACCTGCACTACGACATCCACCAGTTCCTTGCCCGCATTGGTAAGCCTGTATTCGCTCCTCACCGGGAACGAAGAGGAATCGACCCTGTTCTCGATCAGCCCCTCGGCCTCAAGGCCCTTCAATCTTTCCGAAAGCACCTTGGAGGTGATGTCCTCCATAGAGTCCTTGAGCTTCGAGAACCTCTTCCATTCCTGTTCTCCTTTGCGCAGTTCGAGCAATATGAGCACGGTCCACCGTTTGGCAAGATATTCCATGGTTTTGTACAGAGTGCAATCGTGATTCATGGTATACTTTTAGAAACTCTTTGATATTTATAATTTAGTATACAATTAATATCTTGTATCAAAAATAAACTAAGGTGATATCATATGAAGTGCAGGCAGTGCGAGGAAACAATAAAGGGCTCAGGTTGCACAAAGAACGGAGTCTGCGGAAAGACATCCGATACGGCTGAGTTGCAGGATCTTCTGATATATTCGTTGGAAGGGCTTGCGATCGCGACAAAGAAGGCAAAGAACGACAGGAAGAACACGGACAGGCAGATAGAGCACATAACTGAATCCCTGTTCTCGACGCTCTCCAATATCAATTACACCAGAGAATATTTCGTTAAGATGATCGACCGTTCCAGAGAACTCATAAGAGGACAAAGGGGCGGGCGCTCAAAGACCGAGTACGGAGTGGACTGTGCGGATTATGATTATGTCGGGAAGACGCTAAAGGCAAAGACCGTAGGCATAGATTCGCTGTCCCAGGACGAGGACGTACGCTCGCTGAAGGAACTGCTGCTGTACGGCCTGAAGGGGCTTGGCGCATACTATTACCATGCAAGAGTGCTCGGATACAGGGATCCGGAAGTGGAGGATTTCATGATCGACGGTCTGATATCCCTCTCAAAGGAACTGACACCCGAAGAACACCTGTCATATGTCATGGGATGCGGCGCGGCCGGCGTCAAATGCATGGCGCTTCTCGATATGGCGAACACAGAAACGTATGGGATGCCGGAGATCACGGACGTCAGCCTGAGGGTCAGGAACAACCCCGGAATACTGATAACCGGCCATGACCTCAGGGACCTGGAGGAGCTTCTCGAGCAGACGGCCGGAACAGGAGTGGATGTGTACACGCACGGCGAGATGCTTGCGGCGAATGCGTATCCGATTTTCAAGAAGTATGACCATCTCGCCGGGAATTACGGAAATGCGTGGCAGAGGCAGAAGGAGGAGTTCGATTCGTTCAACGGGCCGATCCTGGTGACGACCAACTGTCTGGCACCGCCGGGCAGATCCTATTCCAACAGGCTGTTCACCACAGGCGTGGCGGGTTTCAGCGGCATAAAGCACATAGATGAGGTTAACGGCCGAAAGGATTTCTCTGAGATCATAAGACTTGCGAGGGCATGCCGCCCTCCGACCCCCATAGACGATATGAGCATCCCCATCGGGTTTGCTCGCAGCACGGTCCTGGGCCTTGCGGACAATATCCTGGATGCGATATCGTCCGGTGCGGTGAAGAGATTGGTCGTCATGGCGGGATGCGACGGAAGGAGTCCAGAGAGAGCATATTACACCGAATTCTCCGAGGCGTTGCCAAAGGACACCGTGATCCTTACCGCAGGCTGCGCTAAGTACAGGTACAACAAGCTCGGACTCGGCGATATAGGAGGGATACCAAGGGTCTTGGATGCCGGCCAGTGTAACGACTGCTCTTCTTTGGTCGTTGTGGCGCTGAAGCTCGCCGAGGCCACAGGTCTTTCTGTGAACGAACTTCCGTTGTCCTTCAATATCTCATGGTACGAGCAGAAGGCCTGCCTTGTACTCCTGGCTCTGCTGCAGTTGGGCGTGAAGGACATAATGATCGGCCCGACCCTTCCGCAGTTCGTATCTCAGGGCGTATTGAAGGTTCTGAACGAGAATTTCGGACTGAAGGCCAACTCGACCGTTGCGGAGGACATGAGGATACTGAACATCGATGTATGAACAGCCTTGAAAGCCCAAAGCCGGGTGTGATGCCCGCACCCGTTCCAAACGCTTTACTTTTTTAATCAGGACTAAATAATCATTCAGTATTCTACATTGACAATGGGCCCGTGGGGTAGCGGATTATCCTTTCGGCCTTCGGAGCCGAACACCCGGGTTCGAATCCCGGCGGGCCCACCAAACACGTCTTACGGAGCCTTCAAAGGTCAATCTTTGTTTTTCTTGATCCGGTCGCCCGTTTACGAACCTTGCCTCGGTTTTTGAACAACATTGCCGGGCTCACTATCTCTTCTTCAATGAGAGGCTCGAGAAGATCCAGTGCCCCCAATCCCCTCAGGATGCTTACCAAGTTGATCAAAGTAACATTTTTTCCTTTCTCCGCATCGCCTATGGTTTTCTCATGAACGCCTGTGACAAATTGAAGTTCTTTCCTTGTCGTATTGTTTTTAAGTCTGATATCCAGCAGTTTCCTTCCTATGTCCTCGACTATCTCTCTGTCGGAGAGTGAATATGTATTTTCGCAATAATCCATGCGAATGAATAAAGAACCGAATTAATAAAGGTTAGTTAATATAACATATATGTTATATTATG
>JAISVN010000067.1 GCA_031271555.1 Candidatus Methanoplasma sp. | reverse complement strand
TGTAAACATACATGGCCCTTGTAATCGGTCGGGATAATATATTATTCTTTACGGACGAATAATAATATACTATGATAATTCGCATGTTGAATAATTAAAATACATCTTGGATGATATGTCCACTATGCCGAGCGATGTCCCGAGGATAGTGATATCGGCTACCCACAGCGGAGCCGGAAAGTCGACGATAACAATGGGGATATTGATGGCCCTGAAGAAAAGAGGCCTGGATCCTCAGTCTTTCAAAACAGGTCCGGACTACATTGATCCGATGCACCATACGCTGGTCCTCGGCAAGGAATGCAGGAACCTTGACACGTGGATGTTCCGCGACGAGGTCGAAAAGCTTTTTGTGAAAGGATCCGAAGGCTCCGGCATATCTGTGACAGAAGGCGTCATGGGATTGTACGACGGAAAGGACGGCATCAATGAGGAAGGATCGACAGCATTTCTGTCGAAGATCATCAGATCGCCGGTGGTACTGGTCATCGATGCAAAGGCCACGGGCAGGAGCGCAGGCGCCGTCGCGCTGGGCTTCAAAGAATACGACAAAGAGGTCAATCTTGCCGGAGTCATATTCAACAGGGTGGGAAGCCCCAACCATCTGAAGATCCTGAAGGACTCCCTGAGAGGCATACCGTGCTTGGGCGGGGTCCTGAGGGACGAATGCATGGTGCTTGAAAGCAGATACATGGGGCTCATCCCGGCTGCAGAAGACTATGATCAGGAAAAATATGATAAAATAAGGGAACACATAGAGAAGTGCGTCGACATCGACGGACTGATAGAGATAGCAAGGTCTGCACCGCCTATATCCAACACGTACGATGCGCCGCCGTCCGAAGGGACCAAAGTGCGCATAGGTGTGGCGAAGGACAAGGCGTTCAACTTCTACTATATTCATAATATAGAATCATTGAGGGAGGCAGGCGCGGAGCTGGTCTTCTTCTCTCCAACCGAAGGGGACCTGCCGGACGTTGACGGTTTGTATCTCGGAGGAGGATACCCCGAACTGTTTGCAGACGAATTAGAAGCAAACAAAGGGATGAGGCAGGCCGTAAAGAAGGCATCCGAAGACGGCATGCCGATATATGCCGAGAGCGGAGGCCTGCTGTACCTTTCCAACCGTATAACGGGCACAGACGGGATATCTCACGAGATGTGCGGCGTGATAGATGCGGAATCAAAGATGAACGACAGCAAGAAAGCCGTCGGTTACGTCGAAATGACATCCAACAGCGACAATGTGTTATGCGAAAAGGGATGGACTGTCAGAGGACATGAGTTCCATTACTCCTCCGTGCTGCCCTCAGCACCTGAAAAGTATGTTTTCGACCTTAATGTTGGAAAAGGCATAGCGGATGGAAAGGACGGCATATCCGTCAACAATACCGTCGGCGGTTATACTCATATCCATTTCGCCTCTAACCCCAAGATCCCCAAAAGATTCGTTGACTGCTGCATCGATTATTCCCGATCGTAAGTGTGGATATTCAAAATTACTCTGTGGATTAAAAAAGAGAAGGCCATATAGTCTTTGAAGTGTTTATAAACTTTCTTACCCATGATCTTTTTATTGTATAGATATATAAAGATTATGTTGAAGCTTATATTCAATGGATAGAGCATCCATCCTTAGAACTTGTTATATAACATCCAAAAGATAACAAAAGTAGTGCGGGCTGAGGAATCGGCCCGACACGATAAGGAGGAAAAATTTATGATTAGTCACAAAGGAGTAGACTACGCAAAGATCCTCAAAAGGTACGACATCGATGCCCAGAACGAGGCTTCCCCGGAAGCTATCGCTGCAAAGATGTTGCCCAAGGATCCGGTGCTTAAGAAAGTGGCAGAGACCGTTGTTTGGATGAAATTCAAGGACGTCGGCCCGGCCACAACTGAGGCACTTAAAACAAAGAAACCGCTCGAGATCATCAACGATGGACTCGTAGTTGGAATGGAAGTAGTTGCAAAACTGTATGCAGATCACATCTACTATCTCCCCGAGATAATGATGGCGGCAAAGACAATGGAGATCGGAATCGCAATAGCGGAGAAACAGATCCCCGGCGGAAGAGAGACGAAAGGAACAATCGTCATGCATGCAGCAGAAGGAGACCCGCACGACATCGGAAAGAACATTGCCGCAGTCATGGTAAGGTCATCCGGATACACCGTTATAGACATGGGAAAGGATGTAGATGTTGACGATGTGGTCGCTGAAGTAATCAAATCGAAACCGATGATGGTTACCGGCACAGCGCTCATGACGACAACCATGACAGCATTCCCCAGGGCAGCCGAGAAACTCGTCGCCAAAGGAGTCAACATACCCTTCATGGCAGCAGGCGGTGCAGTGAACAGGGACTTCGCCGAGTCATTCGACCTCGGAATATTCTCTGAGAAAGCCCCGCAGACACCCCCGATCGCTGACAAGGTCAAAGCCGGTTACGACTGGAGAAAGATCAGGGCGAACTGGGAAGACATCGTGGGAGGTGTGTGAAAATGGCAGCAACAAGATACACAAAGATGGCATACGCGAATGCCGACGAGATGGTATTCGGAACCTCGAAATCACCTGTCTCCTATGGATTCGGAATAAAAGTAGGTGCTGGCAGGGTCATACCCGAGCTCAACTATGCACCGAGGCCCGGATCTGAGAAGGATGCGGCCAGACTCAAGAAAGAGTACGTCGACTACATATCGAAGGATGTTCTGAACAGAGCAGTAACACTCGGTTTCCCGGATGTTCAACTCGAGACAGAATGGATCTCCCAGATGGGTAACCCCAAAATGTCCATCGGTGTTGTAGAGGGACAGAGTGAGATCTGCGAGAAGTTCCACGGAGAGTACGGAATAAACTGCGCTGTAAGGCACACAATCCCCGACCAGCGTGAGGCAGAGGAAGGACTCCGCACCGGCGCAAAGGGAAAACACGCATACCCCGAAGCACTCTTCAAGTGCGCAGAGATCGCATGCGAGAACGGCGCAAACGTCCTTGCTTGTGAGACAATGGGCGGAAAAGAGCTTGCAGACTACGCAGTTACAAATGGTGATGTAACAGCATTCCTTTACGGTGTAGGTTACCTCGGCGCCATCGACATGGAGTACGTATGGTCCGAGTTCGTAAACATCGCAAAGAAGAACAAAGTGGTAGCTGGTGGAGACACCAACTGTTCCGGTGCAAACGTGTCCATGTTCATGGCAGGAGGTCTCCTCGACCAGGATGTCCAGAAGACGTTCTCTGCAGTGACAAGAGCCATATCGGCCGCAAGGACAATGG
>JAISVN010000060.1 GCA_031271555.1 Candidatus Methanoplasma sp. | reverse complement strand
AGTACATCTCCATATGGGGAGGATAGGGAAACAACGATTCCCTGTTCACTGAATCACTATCACGATAAACATCGTCTGAGGACGATAGGTCACACGCACCCGGAAAGAGCGAACTGAAGGGTCACATGAGGACAGTAATAGGATGGGAAATAAAACACTCCTTACACAAATGTGTAAAATAAGTTAGGAGTGGAACGTACAGCAGAGCAGGGTTGGTTTTTCTCTTTGGCCCACGGAGGGCTTAAAATGAACATAGATCCAAATGCAACCAAATACATGATAAAAGCAAAGATCACCGCGGACGGTGTCGTCGAGAAACCCGACGTCGTAGGGGCGATATTCGGACAGACGGAAGGACTTCTGGGGGAGGATCTCGACCTCAGAGATCTGCAGAAGACCGGAAGGATAGGAAGGATAGAAGTAGAGGTCGTTTCCAAAGGAGGAAAATCCGAAGGAATAATCTACATATCATCAAGCCTGGACCAGGTCGAGACGGTAATAATCGCATCATCCCTCGAGACGATAGACAGGGTCGGACCCTGCAAGGCCAACATAAGGGTCCTGGGCATAGAGGATGTGCGCATAATAAAGAGAGAGAAGGTAATCGAGCGCGCCAAAGAACTCCTTAACGAGATGATCAGCCAATCGAAGGGCTCGTCCGCAGACCTTGCCCAGAATATCAGGCAGAGCATACAGGTTGAAGAGATCACGACCTACGGCAAAGATAAAAGCCCTGCAGGACCGGGCGTCAAAGACTCCGAAGCGATAATAATCGTAGAAGGAAGGTCCGATGTCCTGAACCTCCTGAAAGCAGGCATAAAGAACGCCATAGCAGTAGAAGGGACAAACATACCAAAGACCGTGCAGGACCTTTCCAGAGAAAGGGTGACAACGGCTTTCGTCGACGGAGACAGAGGCGGAGAATTGATCCTGAGGGAACTCTTCCAGACATCCGAGATCGATTTCGTTGCCCGCGCCCCGCGTGCACACGAGGTCGAAGAACTTTCCTCCAAACAATTGGTAAAATGCCTCCGCAACAAGGTCCCCGCCGATCAGTACATGGAAATGAACGGCATGGCCCCGGAGGAGAAAGAGTCCTCCGCAGATGAAGAGGACAGCCACAGAAGGGACCGCAACGACAGGAACAGAAGGGACCGCAACGAAAACAGAAGAAGCAGACGCGACTTCGAAGATCAGGACAACAACAGAAAAGGCCGCGAAAGATTCAACAGCGATAACGTTGAAAAGTTCAAGAAAAAGGTCGAAGAGCCGGTGAAAGAAGAACCCGTTGAAGAGGAGAAACCGGAGATAGAAGAGCCCAAAGAGGAAAAGCCGAAAAGAGGGCGCAGCTCCAAGACCGAAGATGAGGCCGAGAAACCGACCAGAACTCTCCGCGGAAAGAAAGAAAGGAACACAAAGGTCCTGTCTCCGGAGCAGGAGAACTACAGGGACGTGCTCCTCGGCATGGCATCCACCCACAACGCCAAACTCCTTGCGGAGGACGGCTCCGTTGTAAGAGAGGTTGCGGTAAAGAATCTTGTGAACTCCCTCAAAGAGGATTCCGAGAGCATATCCGTGATCATTTTCGACGGTGTGATATCCCAAAGGATATTGGATGTCTCCGTCGAAAGAGGGATCGGCACGATAGTCGGTACCCGCAAAGGCAACATAACCAAGATGCCCGCGGACACCATGATATTGACCAAAGAAGATCTGTATTGAGAGCGATCGGAATGAAAGGCAAGAAAGCGGCGGAATCCTGGGAGAACATTAAAGGGATAAAGAGCACAGAGGAGATCCTGATCCCCTCGGACCCTCTGGATCGTGTACTGGGCCAGGAAGAGGCCATACATCTTGCCAAGATCGCTGCGATACAGCGCAGACATCTGCTTCTGGTCGGCCCTCCGGGGACCGGTAAGTCGATGATAGCCCGCGCGCTCTCGATGAACCTTCCCAAACCTAAACAGGAGATCAGGGTGGTCAAGAACCCGGAGAACAGCGAGAGGCCGTTCCTTGAGATACTGGACGAGAGTCAGGTGAACGATGAGGACGGCATCCGTGCGGAATCCATCGGCAAACTGCTCGACCCCGAGAACGCACCCCGCAATGTCGCCGAGAGGCTCGGATATCTATGCAAGAGCTGCGGCAAGTATTCGCTTCCCGCAGACGTGACCTGTCCATTCTGCAACAAGAGCAAGATCGAGATGGGCCCCAACTCGAATCCTTTCGGCGATCTCCTAAGCGGGATGCTTGAGGCAGCGATGCCTCAGGTAGTCGTTCCTGGGAAAGAGAGGGTGCATACGACAAGGGTTCTCGCAGACGGAAGCGAGGAGACCGTCGTATTCGAGCGTGCCGGGGATTACATAAGGATGCTGGACAGCAAGGCTCTGACGAAAAGGAATCAGCTCAACAAAAAATCCAATCAGAAAGTGCTTGTAAAACTGAACAGGGATCCCTTTGTTCTTGCCACGGGCGCATCCGAGACGGAATTGCTCGGAGATGTCAGGCACGATCCCTACGGAGGGCACGACAAGCTCGGCACTCCCGCTTATGAGAGGGTGACGGCAGGCTCCATCCATGAAGCGCACGAAGGCGTGCTGTTCGTGGATGAGATATCCCATCTGGGCAACCTTCAGAGGTACATCCTGACCGCTATGCAGGAGAAGAAATTCCCCATCGTAGGCCACAACCCTCAGTCTGCCGGCGCAAGCGTGAAGGTGGACGGCGTTCCCTGCGATTTCATATTGGTGGCGGCATGCAACATACAGGATATCGAGAACATCCTCTCCCCTCTCAGGTCCAGGATCATAGGTGGAGGATACGAGGTGCTGGTGGATACGGCAATGCCTGACAACTCGCGCAACCGTGCGAAGTATGCCCAGTTCGTCGCTCAGGAAGTCATGATGGACGGCCACATACCCCATGCCACCATCGAGGCTGTGGAGCTGATCATTGCCGAAGGAAGAGCCCGTGCCAAATCCGACAGCCAGAACAACTCCCTGACGCTGAGGCTCAGAGAGCTCGGAGGCCTGATCAGGGCGGCAGGAGACGTCGCCGTGATGGAGGGCGCACCGCTCATAACCGAAGAGCACATCAAAGAAGCTAGGAAGAGGGCGAGGCCGGTGGAGGATCAGATCAGGGAAAGGTACGGCTCATACATGAAGGGAGTATCGAAGGATGTTTCCAGCGCTCAGAAGGAAAGATCCAACTACTACTTCGAGAACGAGCACCTTGACGATCAGATGTTCAATTGAGTCTTCACCAAAAGTCTGAAAGAAGGAAATCCCTCAGGTGCATACCTCTGATCCCTTCCTCTTCAACATTCCAATATTCATCCATCGTGACGACGATCTTTGGGTAATTGTCGCTTATTTTTTTAAGCGGTGAGAATTCACGTTCGATGGTATCTTTGCCGGCAAACAAGTAGCAGACCTGAATATACAGTTTTCTGCCATGTTTTTCCGCTATGAAATCTATCTCTTTATCTCCTAACTCTCCGACACTTACCGAAAATCCGCGGCGCATAAGTTCCAGGCAGACAATGTTCTCAAGTATTCCGTTTATGTTCTTTGCGTTGTATTCACGGACAGAATACTGCAGCGAGTGTTCTGTCAGATAATATTTATCATATGTATCCAACAATCTTCTTCCTCTTATGTCATAGCGTTGGATCTTGTTTATTATGAGGGCATCTTCCAGATATTTCAGGTAGTTGTGTATTGTTTCGTAATCCGCGGTCCTGCGCTCTTTTTTGAAATGATCCGCGATGCTTTTCACCGTGGTTATGTTCCCGATGTTATCATAAATGAATGCAATGAGTTTTTGAAGCAACTGAACGTTCCGTATCTTATTGCGCTGAACTACATCACGCAGGATCGCTGAGTTGTTTATGTCTGCAATGACTTTGCCCGCAGTCCCATCACCAAACCTGCCTTTGCTGAGAACAGGGAAACCCCCTATTCTTATGTAAGCATCCAATTCATCATCGATATCCTCAGACCCTATTCCGTACGTTTTACGAAAATCTATGAATTCTGCAAACGACAACGTATACAGACGGAATTCTACATACCTTCCGGCTAAGAAGGTGGACAGTTCGGATGACAGGATATTGGAATTTGAACCGGTAATGTATATATCCGTGTTTTTCAAACGCAGTGAATTGACTGCTTTTTCCCACTGGTCGATATTTTGTATCTCATCCAACAGAACATAATGCATCCTATCATCCTTAATCTGTGAAAGGACGTACTCATGCAGTTTTTTGTAATCTGATATGAAATCAAACTCCAGATCTTCAAAATTTATACTTATTATGTGCTCCAGGTCTGTTACCTTCAAAATATCTTCTCGTAACAGCTCTAAAAGTGCCGACTTGCCTGAACGGCGTATGCCTGTAATTACCTTTATCAAAGGCAGATTGGCATATTCTTTAAGCTGCTTTGTATAGAGATCCCTTCTGATGTTGGTGTTTACATAGTTCATATTGTTCAGTTATATGGTTATAACCTAATACCTACATATACATTTTGAATTTATTAGGGTTATAACCAGAATAAATACAAATTAATAAAAGAATAAACCGTTTACAATCAGGAGATGTGTGCAATTCTGTACATAAATAAGGGCTACAGCAAACAGCTTTGAAGAAAAAATACGAACAATCCAGGAAAGGTTTGGCTTTCCTGTATTGTTCGGAAAGGCTCGCGTTAGATTACTTCCAACCTTTGTACTCCGGTACGGTTTTCCCCGCAGAAACAAAAGCATCGATGCTTCTCTTCTCTCCCATCTCTGCGGCGGTCTTGAAAAGTTCCCATGCTTCTTCGTTCTTTCCTTCCGAAAGCAACATATCTCCCAGAACGAACATAGCTTTCGGATACCTTTTGGCTACTGCAGCCCTTAACAATTCTTTGGCTTTTTCCTTATCGATCTCTGTTCCGATGCCGTCTATGTACATCAGCGCCAGGTTGTACATGCCGCGGTTGGAATTGTTCTCGGCGGCCTTGGTGTACCAATAGAAAGCCTGAGAGACATCCTTTTCGACTCCTTTCCCTTCAAGATAGAACTGCGCCAAAGATGCCTGAGACCTGAAATACCCTGCCTCAGCGGATCTGCGGAACCATTCCGCAGCTTTCACAAGGTCTTTGGGTGTGCCTTTGCCGCTTCTGTATAGGATCGCCAGATTCCCCATGGCCTTCACATGGCCTTTTTCTGCCGCCATCGTATACCATCTGACGCCCTCTTCTTTGCTCACGGGCACGCCTATCCCGACAGCATTCACGTAACCCATGTTCCTTATGCCGGAGATGTTCCCTTGCTCAGCCGCTTTAAGGAAGAATGACACTCCTTCACCCTTTCTATCTTCTGTCTTGTCTATCAAAAGCAGACCGAGGTTTACGAGGGCATCGGTTTCTCCTTCGTCGGCGGCAAGCCTGTATAAGCGTTCGGCCTCTGCGATGTTGTCGTTCTTTTCTGCATCCAAGGCTTCGTTGAAGAGCATGGAGCCCTTTGATGAATCATCTGTTTTTTCTGTGAATCTATCAAGCATTTTAATGACCTCTTTCCAATCAAATAATCAATATCTGTCCGTAGCTTCTTCTATTTTTTCTTCCGCATCCAAAAAGAGCTCGCTCAGCTTCTCTTTCATCTCGTCCGAAGCATCCCAGAGACCTCTTTCTATCGCTTCGTTAAGTCTGTTGAGCATCTCCATCATAGCGAAAGGATTCTCCTCTTCAAGCCATTTGCGGGTATCCTCGTTCATGAGTATTTTATCCACGACGCTGTCGTACATCCAATCCTCTATCGCAGCGGATGTGCCGTCCCATCCGATCATGAACTCTGTCATGCTGGACAGTTCCATCGCGCCTCTGTACCCGTGCTCCTTGAGCCCGGATATGTACTTCGGATTCAGGATCTTGCTGCGGAAAATGAATTTGCACTCTTCAGCAACTGTCCTGAGCTTCGTACGGTCGGGATCGGAATTGTCACCTATGAAGAACATAGCATCGGGATTTCCGTAGGCCCGCGTGAAAGCGTTCATACCTCCCATGTAGTTGTAGACCTCATCCATACCCATGATATCGTTCTCTCTGTCGGGCATGTTCTTTACGGTAACAGCCACTTTACTGAATCTTCTGACGAAGTCGTCCTTCCTGCATTCCCCGTACATGCCATGGCCGTATACGTAACTGCTCCATGTCGTGTAAATATCCGCAAGATCCTTCACATCTTTCCAGTCGCTTGTGCCGATCGCTATGTCGACGCCTGCGCCATAACTGCCGGGCGGAGAGCCGAACACTCTCGAAGAAGCGCTCTTCCTGCATTCTTCAACAGGCATTCCTTTCGCAAGAGCATCCACCATATCCTTCCTGAAGTTGGCGGCCAGGTAGTTGTCGTCTTCGCTTTCGTCCAGTTCTGCGATCATATCAACGGCGTCGTTGAACATATCCACGAGGTTCGGGAAAGCGTCTCTGAAAAGACCCGTTATACGTATGGTAACATCTATTCTCGGTCTGCCCAATTCTTCAAGCGGTATGACCTCCAGGCCGTTGACCTGTCCGTTGTGTTTGGACCACACCGGCCTCAGGCCCATGAGCCACAATATGTATGCGACATCGTCTCCGTTGGTCTTCATGGTGTCGGTCGCCCATATGACCATGCCTATTTCTTTCGGGTATGCGCCTTTTTCCTCTGTGAATCTGGCCAGCATCTGATCGGCCATCTTGCGGCCTATTTCCCAGCATACAGGCGTAGGTACGGAATCCGGATCGAGTCCGTAGAAGTTCCTTCCTGTCGGAAGTATGTGCGCATTACCCCTTGTCGGGGCTCCGGATGGACCGGGAGGTACATACCTTCCGTTCAGGAACTTCATGAAGTTGTTCATTTCGTCGGAGGTCCTCATAAGGTTCGGGATGAGCTTTCCGACTGTATATTCCAAAGAGGTTCGGAATGAATCCGTTATGTTCGAATATCTGGATTCCGCATATGAGATGCATTCTTTAAGGTCATATCCGGCCGACCTGCAGTATGCCAAAAGCAGATTGAGTTCTGAGTCCACTCTGTCGAGTATGATGCTGTTCAGCTCTCCTTTCGTCATTCCCGACGGCTCGTCCAGGCATTTTTCGATATCATGGCCTAAAGTCTCTCCGAGAGATGTCCTCAGAGACGGGATGTCTCCGTTCTTGAGCCTCATTATCGAATATACCGCCTCATCCAAATGATCCCCTTCGGGAGCGTGGCCGAATATGTGCAGCCCGTTCCGGATCAGAGCATCCTTCAGTTCAGCAATGTAATCATGCAGAGGATCAATGTAATCTAAGAATCCCTCGACGGTAACATCATCCGGTATGTTCAGATCGTCAAACAGAGAGGCTTTCCTTGCGGCCTCCATTATCTCCGAGATCAGGATATCCTTTCTTTCCTGCGAGGAGGAATTCCTCTGTATAAAGTATTCCTGAAGCCTGACTTCAAGATCAGCAAGCTCATCATAGGAATCGGCTCTGGCCATTGTCGGATTAAGATGTCCTATGAGTACAGCTTCAGTCCTTCTTTTTCCCTGTATGCCCTCGCCCGGATCGTCAATGCAGAACGGGTAGAGGTTAGGAAGAGCGTTCAATATCATATCCGGATCGCACTTGTTGGATAATCCTACGCTTTTTCCGGGAAGCCACTCGAGAGTGCCGTGCGTTCCCATATGAACAACGGCGTCGGCTTTGAAGACATCCTTCAGCCATCTGTAGTATTGAAGGTAACTGTGCGGCGCAGGGACTATCGGATCGTGATAAAGCGCTTCAGACTGTGCTTCCCAGCACCTTATCGGCTGATACCCGATGAATATGTTCCCATTCATCAATCCAGGTATCACTATCTTTCCGTCCTGGACGGTGATCTCGCCCACCGGGTCTCCCCATGATTTTTTCAGTTTTTGCCTGTTGAATTCAGTTATGTTGTCGAAGACCTTCATGTAGTCCGCTTTTGAGATAAGGTCTACCGCACGTTTCCTTACGACTTCCTGAGGAATGAAGTTCATATCATTCGTCACGCCGTCAAGCACCTCATCTATAAGGTCCCTGCTTTTCTCAGGGACATGGTCAAGGGTGTACCCATCGTCATGCAGCCTTCTCATTATCCTGCATACGCTCTCAGGGACATCGAATCCCGCGGCACATCCTATCGATGCCGAATTCTCTCTGGGCTGGTACATCAGTATGGCGACCCTTCTTTCAGAAGCTGGTTTCCTGCGCAGGACGGCATAATTCTTAGCCATCCTTGCAACATGATCGACCCGGTCCGGTATGGGTTCCATAGTCCTCATTGGCGATTTCTCTTCAGGCACGCATCCTATGGGTGCGGTTATTATCTGCCCGTCCAACTCCGGCCGGATGACCATTATCGTGAGATCGTGTTTCCTGAGGCCCTGCGCATCCTTTTCGAAGTCATGGTATGGGCCGTGTACGCACATCACCTGCAATACAGGAACATCCGTCAGACTCATGTAGAAGTTCTTACTCTCGTCAACGCGTATTCCTTTGGAATCTTTCTGATGTATGAGATGCGAGGATGAGATGCACATAAGCAGCACGTCTATCCTCGACCTGTCGCCGTCCATCATGTATTTTTTCAGATAAACGGGAAGCCCCTTCTCCCCGTTGACAGGGTCGGCAAGATGAGAATAGAATACCGGTATGACGTTCATTTCCAATTCTTCAAGCCGGCCGATCAGAGCATCTATGTGGGCAAGGTTCTTCGATATGATCTCTCCGTTGGTAAAGACAATGCCGACCGTAGGCTTGCCGATATCCAGACGTTCCAGATATTCCGGGAGTGTAATGCCCTCTGGGCAATTCGGATGATATATGCCGTCCGGTACAGGTCTGATGGGTTCGGGCACATCCATGGGGGGTCCGCCGAGCAGTTTGTTGATCTCAAGAAGTATCCCTTTCTCGTTCTCCTGGCCTCTGTATGACATGTATGCGCAGAGCAGAGCGAAGTCGCTGTCCGGACCTTTGAAAACATCCCTGTAAACGCCTTGTATATCGGGGGCGGTAAGTATCATCACATAACCGCCGAAGGTGTCCAAGATAGGTTTGTATTGCTCGAACTTCTTAAATATGTAAGGATCCGCCATGCATCTGATTATCACGAAGTCTGCGGTCTTGGTCTCACGCATCAATCTTTGGAATAGGAGAGGATCATCCTCCAATTCAGTGTAGTTCGCATGGAATATTTCGAAATCAAGTCCATGTTGCGCAAGTTCTTTTG
>JAISVN010000058.1 GCA_031271555.1 Candidatus Methanoplasma sp. | reverse complement strand
TCAGGAAGATCCTTGACCGTCCGGAGAAGCCGCTCGTCGGGACCATAGTCAAACCGAAGATAGGACTTTCCCCCAAAGACACCGCTAAATATGTCTACGAGGCGGGAAGCGGAGGACTGACCAACAGCAAGGACGACGAGACGCTGGTCGACCAGAAGTTCTGCCCCATAGAGGACAGGACGAAAGCGGTCGCGGAATCTCTGGATAAACTCAAAGAAGAAGGTCATCTGATGATGCATGCGGTGAACGTCAGCACCAACGGCGACAAGATAGTTCAGCTGGCGGAGGACGTCCAGTCGTGGGGTGCGAAGCAGATAATGGTGGATGTCATAACATGCGGGTTCGCGGCCGTGCAGGCACTCGCCGAGGACCCGAGGATCAAAGTTCCGATACACGTGCACCGCACGATGCACGGGGCGTTCACGAAGGACCCTACGCACGGCATATCCATGCTGCCGATCACGAAACTGGTCAGGATGTGCGGAGGGGATGCGCTGCACATAGGCACCCTGGGGGTCGGGAAGATGTCCGGCAATGTGAAGGGTGATCACAGCAACCTGGAGGCCTGCCTGGCCGAGGATGTGCCGTACAAGACGGTCATGCCGGTATGTTCCGGAGGGGTATATCCCGGGATGATAGGCAAGATGATCCAGGCATCGGGATTCAACGTACAGATACAGGCCGGCGGAGGGGTTGCGGGACACCCCGGCGGGGTAAGGAAAGGGGCGATGGGAATGTCCCAGGCAGTAGATGCGGCATTCCAGGGGATAGATGTCTCCAAATATGCCGAAAGCCACCGCGAATTGAAAGAAGCTCTTGACAAATGGGGTATAAAATGAACATAAAAGTAAGATTCCTGGACATAAGCAACGAACCGACCGCCCTGATAAACCCGAAGGATTCGGTCAAGATAGGCGGTAAGGACAACGACAGGGTCAGGATAGACGGCAAAAGGTCGACGACCGCCCTCCTCAACGTGTCAGATTTCGTGAATCCGGGCGAGGCGATACTGTCCGCGGACATGAAGGACAAGCTCGGGGCATCCGACGGGGATGAGCTGAATGTGGTATATGCTAGCAGTCCGGAGTCCGTCAGGAGCATAAGGAAGAAGATGGACAACGAGAAACTGTCCAAAGAAGAGATATCAGGAATAGTCCAGGATATAGTCGACAACAGACTTTCCAGGATAGAGATATCCGCATGGCTCACCGCCCTTCACATAAACGGCATGGATATAGAGGAGATCGCGGCATTCACGGTAGCGATGGTGGATACCGGCGACAGGGTCGAGTTCGACCGTTCTCCCGTATATGATTTCCACAGCCTCGGCGGGGTCCCCGGCAACAAGATAACTCCTATAGTGGTCTCGATAGTCGCCGCGGCCGGTCTGATGCTTCCTAAGACATCGACAAGGGCCATAAGCAGCGCCTGCGGGACATCCGATTTCGTGGAGACGTTCTGTGAAGTGGAGATGGACGCCGATACCCTCAAAAGGATATCCGAAAAGGTCGGCGGCGTGCTCGCATGGGGAGGCGCAATGAACCTTGCGCCGGTGGACGATCTGGTAATAAAGGTGGAGCACCCCCTCGGGATAAACCCGCGTGCGCAGATGCTTGCATCCATTTTAAGCAAAAAGCTCGCGATAGGCGCGACCCATCTGGTCGTGGACATACCGACGGGATCGGGGACCAAGGTCCCTACGATAGAGGTCGCAAAGGCATACGCCAGGGACTTCATGGACCTCGGGGAGAAGCTCAACATACACATAGAGTGCGCGATAACATATGCGGACCAGCCTGTCGGAAGCGCCATAGGCCCCAAACTGGAGGCGAGGGAGTGCATACGCATACTTGAAGGCGACAAACATCCTGCAAGCGTGGTGGAGAAGGCCTGCGACATAGCGGGAATGATACTGGAGATGGGAGGCATAATCAACGGAGGGGACAAGGCAAGGGAGCTTCTCGCATCCGGAGCGGCCATGACCAAGTTCAGAGAGATCGTGGAAGCCCAGAAAGGGAACTACGACCTGAAGTCGAGCGACCTCGTCCCGGGAGAGTTCGTCGCGGAGATAACATCCGTGAAATCGGGCTATGTGCATTCGATATCCAATAAGGATCTGGTTTCAATAGCGAAGGCAGCCGGAGCGCCTTCCGACAAAGGCGCGGGTATACTCCTGCACAAGAAGAAAGGGCAGAGGGAGGAGAAGGGAGAGGCCCTTTTCGATATATACAGCGACAACAAGGCGAAGCTGGACCGTGCGAAGGAACTCGCCGCTACATACAAGCCCTACGACATAGAGGGGATGCTGCTCAAGAGGATAGCCGCGCCGAGGACAAGGTAAGATGCGGGCGCTGTGCTTCACGGTGGACCTTGACCGGGACGTCAATCTGAAGATCCCGGGCAGGACCGCCGCAGGTTCGATAGACAGAGGCAGCGGTACGGAACCGAGATTCTCATCGTCGGAGAAGGGGCTCTCTGTACTGATCGACCTTCTGGACGAGATCGGCATGAAGGCGACGTTCTTCGCGGAGGCCGCTACGCTCAGGAATATAGGTGCAAGCCTGCTGTCGGGGCACGAGGTAGGGATACACGGAGTGGACCATGAGGACTTCACTTTGCTGGAGACCCCCGAAGACAAGATTGCAGTGCTGGAAGAAGCGTCGAACACCGTCAGGGATGCGGTCGGCATACGGCCGTGCTCCTTCTGGGCACCGTATATGAGCGTCGACGAGGAGACGCTGCGCCTTCTGCCAAAATTGGGGATAGTTGCAGACTCGTCTGCATACAGAGAGATTTCTTCATCATTCATGCCGGAGAAGCTGGAATGCAGCGTATGGGAGATACCCGTTCCGGAAGGAAGAGACAGATTGGGAAAGAAGATATCCGCATACCTTTGGCCGATGCATGAATCGAAAAGAAGTCCAGACAACTATATAGAAATGGCTTCCCTGATGGAAGAAGGGGTTTTTACCATAGCCACACACACCTGGCATATGGTCGAGTCAAGGGAAACAGGGATGATGTCTGAAAAAGATATAGATAAAAATGTCCGCAATGTCAGGGCTGTCCTTGAAAATATAGCGGATATGGGTATGAAACCATTATCGATCTCGGAAGTGGCAAAGGCTATGGAATAAAACTACATCCTTTTTTAAGACGCACTACCAATCATTAGCATTACATGCGGAAATCTTTGTCTGGCTAATATCTGATTAAGTTGTCCACGAGAGATCTCTTCAGACAAAATTGCATTGGTTGAAGGAAAGAAGGGCGAAAAATAGATCGTTAGACTCCACAACATGCTGAATTTTTCAATCGATGTTCCTAAAATGTATAAAGCATAAGATTCTTGTTCTTTGATGGTATTGAATTCGCTTCTGACAGTAATTTCATCCAAAAATGATCACCGTTAAATGACTACAACGTCGTCAAAATATCATAAAAATCCCAAAAAATGCCGCTAAAATATACATTTATATGTTATTTTATCAAATAATACGACAAATTTCTACTAAAAAATTAAATAATTAGATATAGATTCAATATAGTTTTAGCATATACAAATATATTATATATAGAACACACTTCTCTAATCATAATTACTCGATTGGAACAATTTTTATCATAAGTAGTGATTTTTATGAAGAAAGAAGAAGTAATTCAAAAATATAACAATGAAAGTGGATCAGACGCAAAGGGGGCAAAAAAGCACAATGCTAAGGTTAAGAAAGGCACCATACTCCTTTCCTTTGTAGTTTTGACAGCGATTGTGATAGGATTCAACTTTTCGGATGAAGAGAACTTCTCTGAAGCGCATGAGGCCGATGAAACTCTCGTGACCCTCTTGTATACAGGAGCACCCTCTGCCACCCTCAAATACACCTTAAGTGGAATCGAACATGATTACTCCGAACCATTCACTGTGTCCAAAACCGAAGGCACAATCTCTATATCAGCAAGTATTGTCTCGTCAGGTTATACGTTCATAAGATGGCAAGATGGCCAAGACAAGTTGATAAGCAGTACCGATTCTGCACAGAACATACTCCTGTCAGAATATGGCGACTCTGTCACTTTCACGGCTGTAATGATATCTGATGGAAATGCGGTCAAAATAAATCTTGAATCGAATCCTATCGGTGCACCATTGTCATACAGTGCAGGCGGGTTGAATCCATTTGCCTACTCTGAACCGTTTTATGTGATCAGGAGTCAAAGTCTAACAATTATCGCTGGGAGCAACAGCCCTAATGTGTTTTTCGCATGGATGCAGGATCAAACAGTAGTGAGCACTAATGCTACAACAAGCGTGTCACGTAATGGCTCTGAAATGACCTTTACAGCATTCTATTATGACTCAACTAA
>JAISVN010000008.1 GCA_031271555.1 Candidatus Methanoplasma sp. | reverse complement strand
CTCTTTTTTCAGGAACTCCGCAAGGCCGCATGATATTATCCCGTCGGCGTCCCCATGATATGCTTCGCCGTCCATTGTCACCACGTATTTCGGGTGGTTGTCCGGTATGCCTCTGAGGTTTCCGAACTCCCTCCTGATCACTTCCTCTGAAGAAAGACGGAATGCGGACTGCACATACACCTTCCTGCCATACCTCTCAGCGACAAGATCTATCTCTTTTCCGCTGTTGTCTCCTACCCAGACCTCATATCCTCTGCTCTTCAGATCATTGTAGAGTATGTTCTCCATGTGTCCGGGTATGTCATCCGCCCTGTACCCAAGAACGGCGTGCTTAAGGCCGATGTCTGTGAGGAAGTACTTGTATTTGGCTGAAAGGACCCTCTTACCTTTTATGTCATACGCATTGGCCCTCTGAACCAAGTATGATGACTCGAGGTACTCCGCATATGCATAGACCGTATCCCGCGATACGCTTTGATCTTCCGATCGCAGAGCATTGTAGATCTTGTTCAGCGATGTGTACTTGCCTATGTTGCCGCATATGAACCTGAAAATACGGCTCAATAGGTCTGGGTTCTTGACACCGTGTCTCGATACAATGTCCTTTATCATCACGGTCGATAGGATATCCTGCAATATCGAATAGGACGAATCGCCGCTGTATCTGCCGCGCCATATCGTCGGGAACCCTCCCACTCTGATGAACCTCTGAAGCAGTTCCTCATCCGATGCCGGTTCCCCGTACGCATCGTTGAACTCCCTGCATTCTCTAAATGACAGCGGCAGCATCTCCAAGGTGTTGAGTCTGCCGCTGAGATATGTTGAGTATTCTGAGGACAGCAGCTTTGAATTGGATCCGGTAATGTATATATCGCACAGATTCTCATTGATCAGAGACCGTATCACGGATTCCCATTCCGTCACATCCTGTATCTCATCCATGAAAAGGACGTTCTTCCTGCTTTTATCCAAACTATCCTTGATCTTCCTGTAAAGTTTGTCGGGGTCTTTCAGTCCTCTGTTGTCCCAGAGCTCCATGTCGATGTATATCTCATTGACATCCTCTCTCTCGCGGATGCTCTTTGATATGCTATGCAGGAGCGTGGACTTCCCGCATCTTCTGACGCCTGTTATCACCTTGGCATTGCGATTCCCGATGAACTCGGATATCCTATCGAGATACAGGGCCCGTTTTACGTCATCCATGTCTTAAGTAACGCTCACAGCAGATATAAACATATTGAAAGTTTCGGTTGTGGAGGGAAACTTTTACCATTATTACCAAAAGTTTCGGTTGCGGAGGGAAACTTTTGCGCTTTGCGTTATGTGTTTTCAGCGTTCGTATAGAATTTCAGGAATATCCCTGCATATTCTGTTTATGTCTTCGATGCCGAGTCTGCCTGTGGAAAGCAGCATCTTTATCTTGTTCGGCACCGTGTTTATGGACATGACCATGCCCGGCCTTTCTGGGTCGTCAATGTAATCGGTCTCCAGCATGAACCGGGTCGAGCCTTTTCCCAACGCCTCGTTTATGTTGCTTTTAGATGCGGGGATCGAAGGCATGACGCCGTACGTCTCCTTGTCCGTAACGAACGGAGGGGACGAATGCTTCACGACGAGCCCGGGATCCAGTCCCACACTTTTTGCCATCTCGGACAGCGACCTGTTGGTGTCGGATGTTCCGGACTCGCTGTGTATTATCACAGGGCAGGAGAGCTCCTTGGCGTGCTCCATGCCTCTGGCCAATATCCTGTTGGAAGCCCCCCATATATCTTCGGGGACCTCGAAATGCGGCCTTCCGATCTCGCCTATGGCGCAGGCCTTCCCTTCGGCGACCATGTGTGCAGCGATGTCCATGCCTTCCATCATGATCTCCTCCGCCTTATCAAGCCCGTAATGCTCTGACAGCGGGAGTATCAGCACCGGATATGGGCCGACCGCGATGTTTATCTTAAGGTCTGTGGCCTCCTTTGCCCTTTTGGCAAGAGCCAGCGTTATGTCGTACGATGTTCCGAAGTCCTCCCCTTTAGTTATGCGGACCTGTTTGTAGGGCAGCGTTACGAGGGTCAATCCGGTCCCTCCGGCCGCTTCGAACTCTTTCAGCGCATCGACGTTCCTGCCCGCGGGATCCATATGCACATGATTATCGTAGACGGGGACTTTTTCGGCCATATTCGTGAAGAGGCGGACAATATAATTATACGTTACCCGATTTGAGTAAGCGATGGACACCAATTCCCGCTTCCTGCTCAAGTCGTTCAGGAAGTACTACAAAGAGAACCATCCGATAATGCCGGATCGTTTCACGAAACGGGAGTTCGGTTTCATGTTCTTCGACAGGGACATGGTGCAGAGGCACATCGGATTCCGCACCCCTGAGGAATTGAACCGGTTCATGATCGCACAGGTGCCCAGCCACAGCTATTATTCGACCGCATATTACAGAAAACCGAACGCTCCGACCATGGAGGAGAAGGAATGGCTCGGCGCCGATCTGATATTCGATCTGGACGCCGATCACCTGGAGGGGGCGGACAAGATGTCCTACTCCGAGATGCTAGACCGCATCAAAGAAGAGATGATCAATCTGACGGACTCGTTCCTTTTCTCCGACCTTGGGTTCGATGAAAGGACCGTTCACATAACTTTCTCGGGCGGCAGAGGATACCATGCGCACATACCGTCCAAGGACGTTCTCACATTAGGGACGCATGAAAGAAGAGAACTCGTGGATTACATCACATGCTCCGGCCTGAGCATCGACTGGGTCTTCCCTTTCCAGAAAGTGGTGACATCTCAGGTCAAGACGGCCGCCGGAAGCAGGACGAACGTCGCAAAGGACCGCCTGATACCGCCGCCGGAGGCGGGGGGCTGGAGGAAAAGGATGAGGAACGGGCTCATGGACCTTGTGAACGATGTGTGCGACCTCGACCCGAAGGTCCTGCGCAGAACATATCCTTCAATATCCTCCTCAACGAACGGTACCGTGATCAAGATGCAGGATGACGTCAGGGCCTCCAGGAAGGTCCTATTCGACAAGAACACGATGGCGACATTGGCAAGGAACACCCAAGAGGCCCTCGTAAAGATCATGGCGGAGGATATAGCTCCGTCCCTTTCCGCAGAGGTGGACAAGCCCGTTACCCCCGATATAAAAAGGATAATACGTCTGCCTGGCTCTGTTCATGGGAAATCGGGGCTGAGGGTAACCCCCATCACGAGAAGCGAGCTCACGGATTTCGATCCACTGCAGGATGCCGTCCCTTCCTCTTATTCGGACGAACCGTTGAAGATCACTCTGAAAAGAGATTATGGGTTCAATATGAAAGGGGAGCAGTTCTCCCTGTCGGGAGAGACCGAGGTTCCGGAGTATGCGGCGGTGTTCCTTGTTGGTAGAAAAGTGGCCGATTTCGGATATGCTTCAGAGAAGAAAGAGTCATTGTTCTAAACCGGGACTTCTACCAAACCTTTATTAATATATTATAATTCACGAACACTATGAAAGCATTCCGTGTGGTAGGTTCATACGCTGACCCCAGGAAGAGACAGCCCTTCTCGATAGAGGTCTCCGCAGAGGATGAGGAAGCGGTCAAAGAGAGGGTATTGTCCACTCTCGGCAGCAAACACAGACTCAAGAGATGGGAGATAGACATCACCGAGATCACAGAGCTCGCTCCTGACCAGATAACGAATCCAGTCGTAAAATACGAAGTCGGGGCATGAAAATGGAAGACAATGAGCTTCGTCAGGCAATGGCGGTTCTGGATACCTACAACGCCCAGCTAGAGGCTCTGAACAGACAGGTAAGGCTGCTCCAGGTCTCATTGGAAGATGCTACCAGAGCCCGCGAGTCCTTCAAGGCGTTGGCAGATGCGGAAGAGGGCGACGAGATCCTCATCCCTGTCGGTGCATCATCCTTCGTCCCGGCAAAGGTGACCGGCAAAAAGAAAGCGATAGTCGGCATCGGGAACAGATTCTCCGCAGAGAAGGATATGGATGAAGCCGTAACATACATGGACAAGATGGTGAACGATGTGTCCGAAGCCCTCAGGAGCGCGATAGGCACGCTCAACGAGATCGAGGCTATGGCTACCGAACTTACCATGACCATCCAAAACGAATATAGGAACAGACAGCTTGCTATGCAGTGATGCTGTATGTTCGATTCCCTTAAATCAAAGCTTAAGAGCGTTTTCAGCAGATCGTCCTCGAAACTTGATTCTGAAAAGATATACGAGGATG
>JAISVN010000133.1 GCA_031271555.1 Candidatus Methanoplasma sp. | reverse complement strand
GACCTGCATAGTATCCTACGGATCGAAGGACGACTCGGACACCCCGAGACCGAACCCGGATGCGGTGGAAGAGCTGTTCGCCGGCCTTAAGGCGCTCGACTTTGATATACTGCATGTCGACAATGCGAATCCCGCCGTCATCTCCTCATACCCCGATGAGTCGAAGAAGATACTCGGCACGCTGACAGAATGCTGCACATCAGGGAACGTCCTGGCACTCGGCCTGGAATCTGCGGATCCGATAGTGTTCAGAGAGAACAATCTCAACAGCACATCCGAACAGCTGATGGATGCTGTGAGGATGATCAACGATATCGGCGGCGAGAGAGGAACGACCGGGCTTCCCAAACTTCTGCCCGGGATCAACCTGATCTGCGGCCTTGACGGCGAGACGGCTGACACGTACAGACTCAATATGGAGATCCTCAAGAGGATAATGGATGAGGGACTGATGGTCAGACGGATAAACATCAGGCAGGTCATGCCTCTCCGGAAAGATTTCAGCAAAAGGATAGATGCCCGTTTGTTCAAAAAGTTCAAAGACAGCGTCAGAGAGGATATTGACCAGGAGATGCTGAAAAGGGTCGTGCCGAAAGGCACTGTGCTGCGGGATGTCTACATGGAGATCCACGACGGAAACACCACGTTCGGGAGACAGATAGGCACATATCCGATCCTTGTCGGAATTCCTTACAAAGTGGAGCTTGGAACATCGCATGACGTCACGATAACGGATTGGGGATTCAGGTCCATTACCGGAATAACGACGCCGTTCAACATCAACGAGATGCCTATGTCTGCGATCGAGAGCCTGCCCGGGATCGGAAAGAAGAGAGCCGCGAACATAGTCGTGGCAAGACCCTTCCGCTCAATTGACGAACTTGCGGCCGTCGTGAACGACCCTTCCGTTATGGAGGGGTTACGGAACATCATCTCTATATGATCCCATATGACGGCAGTGACGCTATAATCAAATATCCAGTTGGAGTTCGGAGTCTATGGAGAGCACAGAGAGGATATCTATCCTAAGGAGACTAAACCTGATATTCCGATTCAGCTATACCTTGGCGTTCCTCTTTGCCTCGCTTTGCGGTATCGCCTTCGCATATGTACACTACACGGACATAATTCCCCTGTACATCGCAATACTGGTTCCGGCCACCGTGTTGTTCATGGCGATATTCGTCAACTTCTCCAACGATTACTACGACAGCGTATCAGGCGTTGACGACCTCAGATTCAACCGCGCTGCGGAGGGCATGAACCTTAATGACTCCCCTCTGCTTAAGAAGATATATTGGGACGGCAACCCGGTCAACAACGGAATGGTCACCCGGAAACAGGCAAGGGCCATAATGATCGTTCTTGCGGCCATATGCATAATCCTCGGGATCCCGACGGTCCTGTACGGAGGATGGATCGCTGCCGCGCTTGGCATATCCGGCCTTCTGATCGCTTTCTTCTACACTGCGCCTCCCGTGAACCTCGGTGCCAGAGGGCTTGGGGAGGTTGCGGTTGGCATATCGTTCTTCCTCATGGTCTTCGCATCTTACTTCATCGCGACCAAAGGCGTTTGGAACACAGAGATACTGGTATTTGCGGTGCTGATCGCGATATTGGTCGGGTCCATGAGACTGGTGGATTCGATGTCCGGACAGGATGCGCACATAGCCGCGGGCGAAAGGAGCATCTCCGTGATAATGGGGTTGGATGGGATGATACCTCTCATAAAAGCCGTCATTGTCGCAGGATACGTCGTTGCGGGTGCGATGTTGTACTTCGACCTCACATATCTGCTGCTTTTCCTGACCCTGCCGCTGGCAGCGGCGGGGTGGAAGAACCTCAACCGGAAGGAGCAGTATTGGGAGATAAGGATGGCCCCCGTGATGTTCCTGACAGCGTTCCTGACAGAGATACTGTTCATCATCATACAGGTATTGCAGATATTCTTCGAGTACAGCCTGTTCTGATCATTTCGACATTGCAAAAATGGAGGACATCTCGATTATCGTCTTGGGGTCTCCCTTGTCGACAAGATAATACTCCCTGGCCGCTGCGAAGCCGCAATGCTTGCATGAGTCGGTTCCTGTCATGGGGCAGCCTTCGAACCTATGCCCTCCCGGCACGGTGAACACGGTCAGATAACGGGGGCACTTCTCGGACCAGTCCTCATCGGCAAGAAGCTTCAGCCCTTTCTTCGAGTTCATTATGGGATATCCTTCTGCTTTCAGTCTTGACATCAGTTCGACCGCTTTCTTCTTCTCTTCCTCTTTCAGAGCGATCTCGTACGGCGGAGGGGTGAGGAAGTTGAACATTATGCCGTCAATGCTTTCGCTGTCCCTGACGACTTTTGCCGTTTCTTCTATCGCATCTATATTATCTCGCTGAATGACCATGTTCGCGAACACGGCGCCATCGAATCTCAGCTCATCGAGATTCTTCATAAGTTTATCGTAAACGCCTTCCCCGCGTATCGCATCGTGTATCTCCTTCGGCCCGTCCAGGCTTATGGATATCACATCTGAGTCTGTGAAGAACACATTGGTCCCGTTGGTGGTGTACCCTATGTTATTGTATCCTATCTCTCTGCCTGCCCTGATGAGGTCGCCGAGATCCTTGTCCCCGTCCTTCCACATGGTGGGTTCGCCGCCTTCGAAGTACATTATCCTGGAACCGCTGTCGAAACGGTCCTGCATCTCCTTCACTATGAAATCGTATGACAGACGGGTCTCGCCGGGTATGTCCTGTGAGTGTATGGTGCAGTGTTTGCATCTGAGGTTGCAGGCAAAATTTATGATCATCGTGTTGACCAAAGGGTTCTTTTTACCCGCTTTAGCGAGAAGCCACCATTTGGCATAACCTGCGAACTGCCTGACGGACATGTTACCGTCATTAACCAGTGCATATAAAATCTCATTCAATGGCTTTTATGAGTTCCATCAGAGTTAATCCCGACAGTGGAAAGACCTATGTACGTAGTGATCGGACATGAAATGATATTTCAACGTCACGCCAGCACAAGCATGCATGGAACGGATGCAAAACCTAAATTACTGTTTATCCCATAGGAAAGAACATGGACTCCCTTCAGGCCGCAAGATACCCTTTTCTCAGGGGCGCCTCTCAATACGCCGAAGAGAATTCCGCCG
>JAISVN010000066.1 GCA_031271555.1 Candidatus Methanoplasma sp. | reverse complement strand
AAATCATCCCTATATGCTTTTTTATTCAGCAGCTTCGATACCACTGCAACCTCGGTCATTCCTTCTACCTTCCATGCTCCGGTCTCGGACGATGTGTCGGTGCTTACGAATACCGGGATGCGAAGCCTCATCTTCTCGATCTCTGTGCATTTGGAGGCAAGGAACTCCAGGTCCTTCCTGTCGATCGAGCACTTCTGACCGTCTTTCGTGTCATATGTATCGATGTTGTTGTCCAAATGCTCAAGAAGCGTCTTCCTTGAAACAGGGATGCTCCGGTTCATATCCCGGATTATGTGCTCTATGTCCACGACGGTCAATGAGCCTTTTACATTCTATACTTATTGTATAAAGGCGCGTGCGGCGATTAGGTCAAGACCCTTACCATCCGATTGAGATTGTTGCTGTCATTCCTGTTCAATATGCTGAATCCCTTTTTTACATAATATTCTACAAGGGCATCTTTGCAGTCCAGCCTGACCACTCTGCATCCGATGAGCTTGTTGACTTCCCTGATGACATCCAATGCGAATTTGATAGCAAAATCCCAACTTTCTTATCATACCCATCGACTTTGCCGAGCTGACCAATCATATATGATTGGGCTATGCCGTTGTTAACGTTCATCCTTTTGATAAGTGCCTCATCGTACTGCCCATTGTCTAGATTAAGGCATTTCATGGCAATTGTGATGTATGCTACCAATCTCTTCGCATTACCGCTTTCAAATATGAGGTATATCCGGGATATGTGGGAATCCTCATGTCTCATAGAGGTCTCTCTCAAATATCTTTGAACTCCTTTGTCTTTTGAGCATGAGAAACCTGACAATGTCTCGCGTATCATCTCTTCAGGTTGCTTCTCCATAAAGTCCTTCAGAGGTATTATATCAAAGGTCATCGAAGTAGCCTTCTTTGAGAAGTCTTCTTCCGTCTTCAAGCATCTTCAGAACATCCATGTGCTCCTCAGGCGCTCTTTTGTCGGCATCGTCGAATGCCTTCAACAGTATCTCTACTTCTTCTTTCGTGGTTATTCTCCAATCGTCGTAGAATGATTCTTCAGCCATTTGATCGTGCCTCCGCATTATACTATGTGATTTTGATATTTAACGATGCCATTTTAGAAGATATATTACAGTAAGCCTACCCTACCTGCAGCGATTTGGAAATACCTGTTTTCCGCAAGAGATGAGATATGATCGATCAGACTGCTCGGTCTGGAAGACCTGTCCGACAGTAAAATAATAGATATTCGTAAGTGGATGGGGCTGCGTGGACAAGAAACTGGAGAGCGCCCTAGAAGAGCATCCCTGCTACAGCAGCGAAGCCCATTCCAAATTTGCGAGGATGCACGTCCCCGTCGCTCCTAAATGCAATATCCAGTGCAACTACTGCAACAGGAAGTACGACTGCAGCAACGAATCAAGGCCGGGTGTGACCAGCGAGGTCCTCTCTCCGGAAGAGGCAGTTGAAAAGATAAGGGCAGTGAGGAAAGAGATACCGTATCTGAGGGTAATAGGCATAGCCGGACCGGGGGATCCCCTTGCTAACGAGGAGACCTTCAGGACCCTTGAGCTTGTGAATAAGGAATTCCCCGACCTCACGCTGTGCGTCTCCACGAATGGACTGGCCCTTCCCGAGAACGCCGAGAGGCTGTACGGGCTGGGCGTCAGGTTCCTTACGGTCACCATGAACGCCTCGGACCCCCGTGTCGGGGGAAGGGTGTACAGCATGGTCCGGAAGGACGGGAAAACGTACAGAGGGGAGGAAGGGGCGGAGATGCTCCTTCAAAGCCAGCTGGATGGCATCAAGAAGTGCGTGGAACTCGGGATGCTCGTGAAGATCAACATCGTCATGGTCCCGGGGATCAACGACGAGCACATACCGGAGCTCGTCAGGATGGTGAAATCCCTGGGAGTGTACATCGTGAACATACTTCCGCTGATACCCGTCGAAGGGACGGAGTTCAGCGGCATGAGGGCCCCGACCCCAGAAGAGAGGAAGAGACTGATGGACCTCTGCGAGCTCGACGTCAAGATGATGAGGCACTGCAGGCAGTGCAGGGCGGATGCGATAGGCCTCTTGGGAGAGGACCGGTCGCAGGAGTTCATGAGGATGGGTTCCTGTCAAGCGGGATGCGGCCCGTCCGCCGAGGAACGGCCAATGCCTCTGGTCAAATTGGATGGGGGGAGAGCTTCAAAGGTGGCGGTGGCCACGTCCGACGGGAAGAACATAGACAGCGGGTTCGGGAATGCATCAAGGTTCGATGTGTACGAAGTGCGCAACAGGAATGCGGAGTTCCTAAGGACCGTTGCTGTGGATACCTCAAAGCAGGTTGTAGGCGGCCAACACAGACAGCATATAGAAGATATCGCAGACCTTCTGGATGACTGTTCAGTGATAGTCGTGAAGGAGATAGGATCTATGCCTTCGAAGCTTCTGACAGGAAGAGGCAAGACGGTCAGGATATCTTCAGGACCGATAGGGAGAGAAACATTCAGCCTGTGATTCTGCATTCCCATCGAAAAGTTTTACGAACTATTATAAAAAAAGAATAGCGGAAATGCTTTCCTATATCCTGCAGCGCGGCTGACATGTGGCGTTTGATGAACGTTGCACTTTCCTAAATTCTAACATGCTATTACTCTGTTTCAAATCGGGAGTGCAGGCAGATACATCGAGGTGTTGAATCGTCATGGATCTACCGCTTGCAACGAAACATAAAGGCAGGT
>JAISVN010000003.1 GCA_031271555.1 Candidatus Methanoplasma sp. | reverse complement strand
CCAATGATACGCTCTCGACCATCGCTGCGGTCGAATCCATGGGTGCGCTTGTGCAAAAAAGCGGCAGCACGGTCGTCATAGAAGGGGGCAAACTCCATGCCCCCAAAAGGCCCATAGATGCCGGCAATTCCGGCACCACATTGAGGCTGGCATCCGGAATAGTGTCAATGTTCGATGAAAAGACCGTAATAACCGGCGACGAATCGCTGAGAAAAAGGCCTATGGGGCCTCTGCTGGATGCCCTTTCTCAAATGGGTGTCGAATGCTCTTCGGACAACGGTAAACCTCCAGTGGAAATAAAGGGGTCGAACAAGGGCGGGAAGGTCTTTATCGACGGCAGCATAAGCTCTCAGTTCATATCGTCTTTGATGCTTGTCTCCCCGATGGCACCCAATAACACGGAGATAGTCATGAAAGGGAACATCGTATCGAGACCGTACCTCGATGTAACTGCCCACATGATGAAGGTGTTCGGCGTGGGCGTCTCCATGAGGGGCAACACATTCAACATCAAAGGGAACACAGGGTACAAGCCGTGCAATTACGAAGTGCCTGTGGATTTCTCGTCTGCGGCATTCCCGCTTGTGGCGGGAGCATTGAACGGCTGCGTGATCGTAAAAGGGCTTCAGATGGATGATCCCCAAGGCGACCGCGTGATAGTTGATATCCTGAGGGATGTGGGCGCATCCGTCCATGTAATGAACGACTGTGTGGCGGTCGGATCGGAGGACCTCTATGCGACGGACGTCAACGTCGGGCAATGCCCGGACCTGTTTCCGATACTGGCGGTGCTGTTGAGCACGGCAAGGGGGACGAGCCGGCTGTGCGGCGCACCGCAGCTTAAATTCAAAGAGAGCGACCGCATAGCCTCTACGGTGAACATGATCAAATCGATAGGCGGCGATGCGACGGCGACCGATGACGGATGCATAATCAAAGGCAAGACGAGGCTGCGCGGAGGGACCGTCGACAACTTAGGGGACCACCGCATAATGATGGCTGCGGCGGTAGCATCATTGGTATGCGAGAACCCCGTCATTATGGATGGCGTCGAATGCTGTTCGATCTCTTATCCCAAGTTCATCAACGACATGCGTTATCTGGGCCTGAGGTCGGAGGTCATATGATGTACAGGCTCGGAAGGTCTGTGACATTCACGCTTTACGGGGAAAGCCATGCGGAATACATAGGCGGATTCTTGGAAGGTCTGCCGGAAGGCCTTACCGTGGACCCGGATGTCATCAGAGGCGAGCTTGCGCTCAGAAGACCTTCCGAAGGTATAGGCACAAAAAGAGTAGAGCCCGACGATGTCGAGTTCCTTTCCGGAATAAAGGATGGAAAGACCTCAGGGGAAAAGATACATTTCAGGATCAGGAACACGGACACGGACAGCTCCAAATATGCGAAGTTCAACAGGACCCCTCGCCCGGGGCATGCGGACCTTCCGGCGTTGGCCAAGTTCAAAGAACATGAGATCAAAGGCGGGAATCAGTTCTCCGGACGGCTTACCGCATCGATAGTCGTTGCCGGAAGCATCGCAAGGCAGTTCATCTCGCAATACGGCATATCTGTCGTTTCGTTCACAAGGTCCATCGGCAATACCGAGGACACCGATGAAAGGGACTTCAACTCCGCACTGAACTCCAGAACATTCCCGACGAGGTCGTGCACAGACTATCTTGACCTTCTGATGACCCAGGAGATACTTGACGCATCAAAGGACAACGACAGCGTGGGAGGAGTCGTCGAATGCATAACGGTCGGACTTCCGATAGGTTTCGGCGGGACATGGTTCGAATCGCTTGACGCGGAGATCGCCGGTGCCGTGTTCGCCATACCCGCATGCAAAGGGATAGAATTCGGAAAGGGGTTCGAACTCTCCAAACTGAGAGGTTCGGAAAGCAACGACCCATTCTACTACGATAACGGAGTGAAGCTCAGTTCAAACAACATGGGAGGGGTCCTAGGAGGAATGAGCGACGGCAACCCGATGGTGTTCCGCGCTGCATTCAAGCCTACCCCTTCTATAGGGAAGGAACAGGATACCGTTGATCTTGAGCTGATGCAGGATGCAAAGATAAGGATCGAGGGGAGACACGACCCCTGCATAGTGCCCAGGGCAGCGATCGTCGTAGAAGGCATCACATGCCTGGTGATCGCGGACCGGATAATGAGGGATCACGATGGAACTGGAGAAACTGAGGGATGAGATAAGGAAGACCGACCTTGATATCCTTATGCTGATGAAAAAAAGGCTGGACCTTGCCAAAGAGGTCGGCCTGTATAAGATAAAGAACGGGAAAGAGGTTGTGGACGCTTCGGTCGAAGAGAAGGTCGTCGGAAGATACAGAGCATTCGCGGAAGAGAACGGAATGGATCCCGACAGTGCCGAAGCGGTCTGCAGGATACTGATCCGGGAGTCTGTCGAACTCCAGAGATCGCTCCGCTGATCATTCCAGGTATGCGCCGTTCGCCCCGTTGGTCACCAGTTTCCTGTATTTCTTCTGGACGCCCGTGATGGGACGCTCGACCGCTTTTACCTTGGAGAGACGTTCCTTTATTTCTTCGTCGGACAGCTTTGCGTTCAGCTTCCTGGCGGGTATGTCTATCTCGATGATGTCGTCATCTTGGACTGCCGCTATCGGACCCTTCTCATAAGCTTCAGGCGAGACATGGCCTATTGCCCCTCCCCTTGTGGCGCCGG
>JAISVN010000157.1 GCA_031271555.1 Candidatus Methanoplasma sp. | reverse complement strand
CAACAACATGAATATAAAGAAAGTGCTGGCTTACTCCACCCTTTCCCAGCTGGGATACATGTTCCTGGCATTGGGCGCGGGCGGATACATGATGGCGCTCGGAATGCAGAGCGGCGACAGCCACCTAATTGCGGCGGGAGCGGTAGGATATACCGCCGGATGCCTGCACATGGTGAACCACGCCTTCTTCAAGGCTCTGCTGTTCCTTGGTTCCGGATCGGTCATACTGACGACCGGCACGGAGGACATGAGGGAGATGGGCGGCCTTCATAAGAAAATGAAGATAACATCCATCACAATGCTCATAGGTTCCCTGTCGATCGCAGGATTCCCGCTGTTCAGCGGATTCTGGTCCAAAGAGATCGTTCTGGAGACCGCGATGCACGCAGGCCACTACGGAGCGGAGGGCTACCTGTTCACCGCGATGTGGATACTGGCAATAGTGACGGCGTTCATGACGGCGTTCTACATGTTCCGCATGTGGTTCATGACCTTCAAGGGCACGCCCGGGCACGGAGGGCAGCACTGCCACGGAGAATCTCCGAAGAGCATGACCGTCCCCCTGATCATTCTGTCCGTGTTCGCAGCCGCGATAGGTGCGATGATCCTGTTCGGATTCGACAACTACATCACGATAGGCGTAGACTCGCTTGGACAGTTCCAGGTGGGCTCAGGCCACGGCCACGGCATGACCGGATGGCTGGAGGACATCTTCCTCAACATGTACACGTACCTCACTATCGCGCTCGTCCTGATCGCAATAGGGATAGCGTACCTTATGTACAGCAAGAAGTCGTTCAACCCCGGAAAACTCAACAAGGACGGTAACTCATGGCTCTACAGAGCACTCTCGAACAGATGGTGGTTCCCGCAGCTCTACAACCAGATCGGATGGAAGCTGGGATACGGGGTCGCCAAGGGAGTGGAATTCGTGGACACGCAGATAGTGGACGGAACGGTCAACGCACTGTCGTCCGCTGTATCAGGAGGCGGCGAATCCGTCAGCAAGATGCAGACAGGAAACGTTCGCGACTATGCGGCCATCGTAATGGTAGGCGTGGTCCTGCTGTTCGTAGTGATACTTGGTCTGTTCTATTTCATGGGAGGTGCTTAAGGTGTTCTTCGAATTCCCGTTCGAGATCCCATACATGCTGACCCTTCTGCTGGTAGTTCCGCTCGTAGGAGCGATAGCTACTCTGGCAATGGGCGGAGAGAAACAAAAATACGCTAAATACGTCGCAGGGGTGTTCTCAGCGATCACGATGATACTCTCATCGATACTGCTGTTCACTCCTGATCTTTCAGTCTACAACGAAAGCTACACTTGGATCGAGACCGCAGGCGTCAAGATGTCCTACATCCTGACGGTCGACGGCCTGAGCATCCTGATGGTGTTCCTGACCGGTGTGCTGGTATTCCTGTCCACCGTGTTCTCGGCACGCGAGAGCGACAGGCCCCACTACTTCTTCGCCCTTATGCTGGCAATGGAAGTGGGCCTGATGGGGGTGTACCTGGCAGGAGACTACTTCCTGTTCTACATAATGTGGGAAGTGACCCTGATCCCGATGTACTTCATGATATCGTGGTTCGGAGGCCCCAGAAGGCACTACGCAGCGATTAAGTTCTTCATCTACACCCACGTGGCGAGTCTGGTCATGCTCATCGGCATATTCGCTCTGGTATTCGGAGCGGCAGCCGGAGGCACAGCGGACTTCTCGTTCGAGGCCGTACTTGCAGGAAGCGCTGCATTCTCATCGACATTCCAAGTGTTGGTGTTCGGACTGCTGTTCTTCGGATTCGCGGTCAAGATGCCGATAGTACCGTTCCACACATGGCTGCCGGACGCGCACACAGAGGCGCCCACCGCAGGATCCGTCCTGCTGGCCGGTGTCATGCTTAAGATGGGTTCGTACGGTATCATAAGGGTCTGTCTGGAAGTGCTCCCCGAGGGAGCGCAGTCCTGGCAGGCGGCAATGATATTCATCGGTATCCTGGCGATGATCTACGGCGCATATGCATGCATAGCGCAGAAGGACCTCAAGAAGATGGTCGCATACTCGTCGATCAGCCACATGGGTATGGTAATGATAGCCATGGGCTGCCTTTCGGACGTAGGCATACAGTTCGCAGTCTTCCAGATGTTCGCTCACGGTCTGATCTCCGCGGTCCTGTTCATGGTCTGCGGTGCCGCAGGCCACAACATCGGAACAAGAGAGATACCGCTCCTCGGAGGCATAGCAGGCAAACTGCCTGTTTTCGCGGCGTTCATGATGTTCGGATTCATGGCATCCCTGGGACTCCCCGGGCTTGTAGGATTCTGGGCAGAGTTCGGGATAATATTCTCGTTCTACGAATACGCAATCTCCATAGACATGATCTGGCTGATCGCGCTGTGTCTGATCTCTCTGCTGCTGACCGCGGGTTACTACCTGTGGGCGATGCAGAGGAGCCTCTTCGGAAAGCTTACAGAAAAGATCGATCTGTCGCACATACACGACCTCAGCAGGCCGGAAGTGATAGGTCTCGGAGCGATATGCGCGCTCGTAGCGCTGTATGGTCTCTGGCCGGATCTCGCCCTCAGCTTCATAGAGGATTATGCGTCATCTCTCGCATTCACACTGGGGGTGGTCTGAGTGATTAACAGTTCCATAGTAACGACAATATTCGGGGACTTTGCCCCCATGGCGCCGATGATCCTGATGATCATAGGCGCTCTGATCATGCCTGCAATATTCTTCGCAACGAAGAGCCGCGCAGCAGTGACCGGAGCGACCCTTGCGGTCATCGCAATATCGCTGATATTCAACATCCTCATGATGGCCGACGGATATCAGGGCGGATATGCGGACCTGTTCACATACGACGCATTCGCAGGCGTGATGATACTGCTGTTCCAGATAGTAGTGCTGCTCACGGCCATGGTATCGCTGTCGAGCTCGGAGACGACGCGCCTCCACTACGGTGCGTTCAACTCGCTGCTCCTCGCAGCGGCGACGGGTATGATGTTCGTCGCCACCGCAAGCGATCTGATAACAATCTTCCTTGGAGTAGAACTCGCAAGCATAACCTCGTACGTGCTCGTCGCAATGAAGAGGAGCGACCCGAGGGCTGCCGAAGCTGCGTTGAAATACGTCATCATCGGCGGACTTTCGACGGCATTGACGCTGTACGGTCTCTCGATGCTCTACGGAGTTGCCGGGACAACGAACATAGCGGACATCGCAGTCGCCCTGTCCACTCAGGACTTCAGCTGGGCATTCGGTATCGCAATGATCACAATGATAGCCGGTTTCGGCTTCAAGATCGCAGCGGTTCCGTTCCACATGTGGGCCCCGGATGTCTACGAGGGAGCGGCCACACCGGTGTCCATGTTCCTGGGAACAGGTTCCAAGAAGGTAGGTTTCATCGCGCTGTTCAAGATCTTCCTTGTGATATTCGTCGCAGCAAACGCATCCGCATCCTTCGCAACAGCAGAGATGCAGTATGTGTTCGCGATAATAGCGGCGATCACAATGACCGTCGGTAACATCGTCGCGATCGCCCAGAACAATATCAAGAGGATGCTCGCATACTCGAGTATCGCACAGGCCGGATACATCCTGATCGTGATGGCGGTAATGACCGACTATGCGCTTGCATCGGGTATGTTCCACATGTTCACGCACGTGTTCATGAAAGGAGGAGCCTTCCTCGTGGTCGGCGCACTGATCACCGTCGGAATAGGAGAGAAGATCTCTGACTATCAGGGTCTCGCGAAAAGGGCACCGTTCATCGCATTCGCAATGATGGTGTTCCTGTTCTCCTTGGCAGGCATACCGCCGCTGGCAGGATTCACATCCAAGCTGTTCCTGTTCTCGTCGGCGATATACGACGGCGGCGTGATGACCCAGTGGATCTGGCTGGCGTTCATAGCGATATTGAACTCTGCTATCTCCCTGTACTATTATACAAGGGTCGTAAGGGCCATGTATGTAGACAAGGGGGCTTCCAAAGAGAAGATCAAGATACCTGCAGCGTTCACAATAGCGATAGCATTCTGCTTGGTGTTCGTGGTGATATTGGGAGTATACCCGCAGCTCATCATGGACTTCTGCGCAGATGCGGCATCGGCGTTGCTCGGATGAATAAACACTTTATTCCAAATTAATGGGGGCTTGCCCCCTTTTATGATTTTATTGTTAATCTGACGGCAACGTCTATATTTATGGCCTGCAATCAAATCAGAAAGTAGTCCACCAATAATCCTAAAATAAAAAATATGGCTGGCTTATATGTGAAACAATTAGAAAAATAAGCTTTGACTTATATACTAAACAAAATAGAAATTGGTTTAATTTACAAGAGAAAAATCGGCACGATTCCTTTGTAGTGCGTCCTCATCCTTATTATGCGCACCTCCCCTTCATATTTCGGATCCGGCGACTCTTTAATCTCGAACACGACCCTATCTGTAATGTTCAATCTTCTGGAATACAGTCCCGTAGCCTCCCCTTTGAGTTTCTTAGAAGGGTAAGAAAATGGGTCTTCCGACAGGTCCAAGAGCATCTGCTCAACCCTTTCTTTTGATCCGGCCCTTTCAAGCTCAATGAGGTCCTTCTTAGCTTTCTTGGAAAGAAGGATCCGGTACATCAGTTCCAGGCCTCAAAGTCGGAATCGGGAGCGTTACGGGACTCCTCCACATCCTTCAGGAAGTCGGGGTCGCCCAGAAGATATAACGTTTCTTTGATGCTCTCCCAATCCTCTTCAGACATCAGGACCGCATTCCCTTTCTTTGTGGTGATCGTTATCAATTCATGTTCCAACGCCTTGTCTATCAAGCCGTACAGATCGCCGCGGGCATTCGTTGCATTCACAACAACCATGATTGATTGATGCCTCATATGTATTTAAACGTACGTAATCGCGTCCGTTTGTCATGGCCCATGATGATGTCTACTGATTTGGCTCTTGAATTCTCGGCTTATTGACCGATGGATCGATGAATGGTGATTATAAACCTCGGAGTCCCATGCAGAGTTCAGCATTTTGTGTTTTCAGATGGGAATTAGAATATGCAGTAAAAATGAATTAAAATATGAAATTGTGTCTGAATTTTAATTATACTGGGTCATGTATATCAAAACCAAGGTCGCATCGATGTGAACTTGACCCTCCAATGATCGCATAATCGAATCGGGCATTAACTTGGCAATGTGAGAGGGAGTGAAATTCGTTAACGTTCGTATTCTTTAACCCAAGGGGATCAAAGACCCTCCTTGAGAAGAAAATCAGCCAGATGTATGCTCGCGATGCCGTTGATGTTCTCGCTCCAATATCTGTCCGTGGTCACGACGTATTTCGGATAGTGATCCTTTATGCCTTCAAGCGGAGAGAACTCCCTCTCGACCGTATCGTTGTTCCTCAGCTCGGCACAGACCTGAACGTACACTTTCTCACCGCTGATCTTCGTTGCGACGAGGTCCACCTCCTTTCCGTCGGCCCTGCCCACATATACGGAATATCCGCGCCTGATGAGGTCGTTGTAAACTATATTCTCCAGTATCCCCGGCCTGTTCGTAAGCCTCATTCCGCGCAAAGCATACTGAAGCGAATGGTCCGCCAGATAGAATTTGTTATTGCCTTCCAGCAGCCTCCCCCCTTTGATATCGTATCTCTCCGCCCTTCGTATGATGGACGCACTCTCCAAATGGCCAACGTAACTGCTCACGGTCTCATAATCAACCTTGTTGCCCGTGCTCTTCAGGTGGTCCGTGATCCTCTTTATGGACAGAAAGCTTCCCACGCTGTCGTAAACGAATGCCGTGATCCTATTCAGAAGCGGGGAGTTCTTTACTTTGTATCTTTCGACAACATCCCTGAGGACAGCTGATGAGTGTATATCAATGACCACCTGCCTCGCCTGCTCATCGGTAAATTCTGTGACGGACAACAGAGGAAACCCTCCGACCGCGAT
>JAISVN010000087.1 GCA_031271555.1 Candidatus Methanoplasma sp. | reverse complement strand
TGCGAAGACCAAAGGAAGGAGGACTCTGAAGAACATCATGGTCACGGCCATGAACATCATCACCAGGGTCACGATTGCAGCTGCGGTCATGACCACCACGACCATAATCATGGCCACCATCATCACAGTCATAACCATCACGGTGACGGCAAAGAGGTCTGCCACTGCCACGAGTGCGAAGACCAAAGGACGGAGGAGACCAAAATGGCCGGAAAAGGCTCATTTTGGGATAAGATAAGGAGGAAAAAGAAATGAGCTACGGAATATCGCTGGACATGGGTACCAGCGGAACAAGGGCACACGGTGTGGACCTTTCAGACGGTAAGATATTATCTACGTCTGTGACGGAGAGCCACCCGTTGCCTGGTGCTAACATAATGGACCACCTGACATTCTGCATCAATATGGGAACGGATATTGCACACAGGATAGTCATGGACACCGTCAACAAGGTCATAAGGACCCTTGACATCGATCTTAAGAAAGTGGAAAAGGTCTCGATATGCGGGAACCCCATACAGCTTTCCCTTTTCCAGAACATACCTGTGGACGATCTCGCCTTTGCAGGAGAGAACGCCCACAAAGCAAGAGGCATCAAGACCCTCGACAGGAACGCCGGAGTCTTCTCCGCCGTAGATGTGGGAATGGATGTGCCCGATGGCTGCGAACTCTACGTTCCGCCGTCCATAAGGCATGAGATAGGTGCTGATGCGCTCGCCATGATGTACAAGAGCGGATTCCTCGAGCAGAAAGAGAACTGTCTCGTCACGGACTACGGCACGAATGCAGAGATGGCGCTGAAGGTCGGAGACAACATCTACACCGGCTCGGCCGCCGCAGGACCCGCGATGGAAGGCCAGTCCATAAAGTTCGGTATGCTTGCCGGACCGGGGGCGATCAGCGATCTGGAATATGACTTCCAGTGGAGATGCATGGTCCTTGACGAGGACATACTCCCTCAGCCCGGCGACAAGGTCGATTTCGGCCTGAACATGGTGACAGATGAAGGGCCCATGCACGGAAAGGCGAAAGGCATCACCGGAACAGGCGTCGTCGCTGCCGTTGCGGCCGCTCTCGACGGAAAGCTCTGGAAGAAAGGAAAACTCACCACCAGCGATGGAAGGATGACATTCCAGGATGGGATATACATCGATTCCCACGACATATCCGAAGCCTGCAAGGCCATAGGCGCAATGAGGGCGGGACACTTCACCCTTCTTGAAAAGGCCGGGTTGAAGTTCGATGAGCTCAACATCATGTACATGGCCGGAGCCTCAGGAACATATGTCGATGCCGTTAAGGCAAGAGAAGTCGGCCTTCTGCCCCCAACCTGCAACAAGATCTACCAATACGGCAACACATCGCTTGCGATGGCGACCGATATACTCAGGAAGCCTGAACTTCTCGATGAGCTGCAGACCATAGCAGACGGCATAAGGGCGAACCATGTCATGTTCGCATCCGACAAAACATTCGAGCAGATCTATATCCAGGAGCTCGCCCACTGGGACGAGGGCATGAGCATGGAGATGTACAACAATAACAACGAGATGTTCGGAATACAGCCTCTCCCGAAGGTCAAAGGAACCCCGGAGGTCTTCCGCATGGTCTCCCGTGACATACCGGATCTGGGTGCGCGCGGTCTCCGCATAATCCACGACATCGGCACTGAATTGACCGGATATATGCCGAATTGCACAGGGTGCAAAACATGCGAGAAGGAATGCCCGGAGAAGGCCCTTACTGTGGGAAAAGATAAGAAGATAGTCGTCAAGACCAAGAACTGTCTGGGAACAGCATGCTACAGGTGTCAGTTCTCATGTCCCGACAAAGTATACAAGTACGACCTTCTGAAACTCGAAAACGCATAAACCTAAAATCGGGGGCATGCCCCCTTTTTAATTAATTTTCCATCACATTCTCTTCTTCGAGTTCCGTCAGTATCCTTTTGCGGAGCGCAGTGAACTCGGGAGTAGCGCGGTCCCTCGGGCGCGGCCATGGGATCTCTATTACTTCCTTTATCTTCGCAGGACGTTTTGTAAGGACCACTATCCTGTCAGAAAGGAAGACGGCCTCATCGACGGAATGCGTTACGAATATGATGGTCTGATCCGTCTTATCCAGGATATTCAACAATTGGACCTGCATGATGTTCCTCGTCTGAGCATCCAAGGCACCGAACGGTTCGTCCATGAGTATGACATCCGGATGTCCCACAAGAGCTCTTGCTATACCCACACGCTGTTTCATGCCTCCGGAGAGTTCGTGAACACGCGCATCTATGAATTTCTCCAGGCCTGCAAGCTTTATGTATTTCTCCGCTCTCGCGCGGCGCTCCTCTTTCGGAACGCCGGCTATCTCAAGACCGAATTCGACATTCTTCCTGACGGACCTCCACGGGAAAAGCGCAAAGTCCTGGAATACCATCCCTCTGTCGGCTCCCGGAGAAGTGCGGAGCTCTCCGTCCATCAGGACCCCTCCCGATGTCGGCTGTATAAGGCCCGCTATCAGTCTGAGGATCGTTGTTTTGCCGCTCCCCGACGGTCCAACCAGCGTTATGAGCTCTCCTTTTTTGACATCAAGGGAAAAACCTTCCAGCACAACAGTTTCCACATCGTCTCTTTTGAAGACCTTTGTCAGGTCCTTTATGCATATGTGTGAATCTGTGCATGATGCGGAAGATTCCCGCCATGTATGATCCTCGCTGTTTTCCTGACTCATACGTCCATCCCCATTCTCTTTGATATTACTCTGTGGATATAATCTGCGACTCCGATGGTCAGCAATCCCAGTATGCCGATGACGACCAATGCCGCATAAGCGCCAGGCCAGTAGCCGGCCGTTGCCTGTTCGGCGAGATAGAACCCTATGCCTCCCAGGGGCGTGGCGTACAGCTCGGCTGCGACTATACACATCCAGCCCACTCCGAGTCCGACCTTTATTCCGTTCATGACGTACGGAATGGCCGAAGGTATCATCACCTTGTAGAACACCTGCAGCTGCGAAGCGCCTAAGGTCTTCGATGCATCGATCCAATTAGGATCTATCTTCTTGACTCCGAATATCACATTCGTCAGAAGCGGGAAGAATATACCTACGAAAACGACCAGCATAGGTCCGAGCGTGTATCCGAGCGAGAGCATGAATATCGGCGCCCATGCTATCGGAGCTATGGGCCTGAGCACCTCGATCACAGGGTTCGAAAGATCCCTCAATGTCTTAGAATATCCTAGGATAAGGCCAAGAGGCACCGCTACCGCCAATGCTAGAAGGAAACCGCGGAGGAAGGTTGACATGCTGGATGATACGTATGTGCCCAAACTGATGCCTGTCATCCTGTCTCCATACTGATACACATCGATCAGCGCATCCAATGTCTGTAAAGGGGTTGGTATGGCAGGAGTGTCTGCCATCAGAGACACTATCCACCATACCAGTATGAAAATAGATAAAGAAATTACAGATATCACGACGGTCCTTGCGAACCTGTGATATCTGTTGTTTTCGTCGAACTTTAATCCAACTATGAGGCTCATTACATCAAGCCTTGACAAGTTCTCCGTTTATAACGTTTATCGTCAAAGGCGGTGCTCCGAGAAGCCCGAACTGTGCCTCACCGTTCTGTATAGCGACTGCGACTCCCGGCCCATTGCTCTGGTTTAGGGTTGTGACCTTCAGTCCGTATCCCTCGAATAATCCAAGCTTGATCGCCACGTGGATAGCGATCTGGTGTATGTCTCCGGCAATGACTGCGACCTTGATTTCGGTCAGTTCTCCGCTGTTGGATTTTCCGGAACCATCTTCGACCATCTTGAGAGCATCCAGAAGATACTGGTCATCAACGAACTTCTTAACAAAGTCCTCACCGTTCTCGAATCCCAGCTCACTGAGTTTTCTGGTTATCGTTCCGAGATCTATAAGGTTTTCAGAAAGCGTCGCTACCTGACCGCCTATGCCGGCAAGAGGTGTGCTATTCTCATCACCATAGAAATATGTGACTATGTCCAGAGCATCCCTGACCTCTTGGTCTGTGAAGTTGTTCCCGGCGACCTCCTTTGCAATTTCGAGCAGTTGAGCATAATTTTCTCCGTTAGGATTCGCTTTCGCATCGTTCACCCAGTTTGTGGCTTCCACGAACGCTGCAACGAACTTTGTGGTTTCTGCCTGATGCGTAGAGGTGTAACCGTGATATCCTGCGATCACACAGCATGCGTGTCCGGGGAATAGGTCGTTCGTTGTTACCAATGCTTTGAATTTGTTGCTGCTGTCAGCGATTATCTTTTCATACTGGGGTTCCCACAGGGATCCGCCATCGATCGTCGAGTCTCCAAGTGCGGCAGTAGCGTTGAATATGTTGGCCACGAAATATACCGTATTAGGTGCGGCTGGTGCTCCATCAAGGTATAGCGTGAAGTTCATACCCATGCTTTTAACGATGGTTAAAAGCTGAACGTGTTGTATTGTTGCTGTTCCGGGGGTTCCAAATACCTTTCCTTCCCAACCTGCTTTTAAGGGAGTGGGGATCTCAGTGCTGAAATCGAACATCGTGTTGATGTCAACATCGCTTTTGATGTAAATACCGGATCCTTCTATGTTCACTCCGGAGATCAGATTTATCTCCCTGTCTTTTTCTCCTTGGTTCTGGAGAAGGAAATACACTCCGACTCCTGCGGCAACAAGGACTGCCACGATTATTACTGCTATGATTTTGTTATTCAATAGCTCACATCCTGTAAATTTGAAAACGTGCACAGGATATTTAACCATATTAGGAGATATTATCCTAATTGTGTTAAATATTATACTTGTTGTCATTTAGTGGAGCGAAGAAACCATTCATAATGCTGGCCGGCCGAATGAAGGTCTTGAAAGCTGTATTGTCCGTCGGACCTAAATTTATATTATCTATAAACAAAGTTTAGAAAAAGGTTTGAACAGGAATGGCAGAACCGCACCGATCCGGCCGATTGGGCACCCCATATTTCCGGACAGATGC
>JAISVN010000064.1 GCA_031271555.1 Candidatus Methanoplasma sp. | reverse complement strand
CAATTCTTCTTCGACGTTCTCAGCCATATCGGAATCTACGTGTATATCCACAATGCCCAGATACTCAAATCCAAGGTTCATGCAGTTGAGTTTTGCATGATATCCCTCCAGTACGCCTTTTTCTTCAAGGGCCCTTACTCTCTGAGTCAGGGTCGTTGGATGAATGCCGAGTTTTTTCGCATTCTGTCTGAAAGACCCTTCGCTGGATTTACACAGGAACTCTATTATTTTTTTATCCAATTCATCAAAATCGTCTAAGCTTACCATATTAGTTTCCGCCTACACCACGAGGGCGTAAATCTTCAATATGTATAAATATTTCACAATCCACAAATTAACTGGTAAGATGAACGCTTATCTCGGAATCCATTGTTCATCTATCTTTTTAGCGATTTTAAGAGGTAAGGATATCTGTCATTTCCGGATGCGCATTCTGTCTGCGACCTCTGAGCCGGATCCCTGCAGACGCCGGTTCTCTCCGTGACAGACCGAACCTTTATTATAAAATATGAAATGAAAAGTGGTTTATTTCCTTTCTCTGAGTGTCGGAACGAAATCAGAGATGCTCTTCTCCACATTCAGTATGAGCGAGGTATTTGTCGTTTTGACCTCCGGCGTCTGGTTGATGAACTTCATGGTCTCTGTGAATTCCTCTCTATCAAGGCATAAGATCAAAACTATCAGGTTGGCATCGCCGGTGACCTCGTATGCTGCAGAGACGCAGGGATGTTCTTTGATCCTCTCCATTGCAACGTCTGGATAATCTGTGTGTATCTCGACTATTCCGCAAAAATCGTATCCAAGGTTAGCGTAATTTATCCTGGCCTGATATCCCTTTATCACACCTTTCGCTTCAAGAGCCTTTACCCTCTGTATCATCGTCGTCGGATGTATATTGAGCTGTCTCGCCATCTGCCGGAACGAGCCTTGACTTGAGTTTATCAACAACTCCAGTATCGTTCTATCCAAATCGTCGTATTCATCTATACTGGGCATTAGATATTCCTTCGCTTAACTATACTCTATATCATATATTTATTACATATGATTGACATACTCCTCCAAGTACATGACAGAAGAAATATTCAGACGGGATGGATATGCCTTCGAATTTGAGTCGAATGTGCTGTCGGTTGAAGCGGACGAAGTCGAGCTGGATATCACCGCATTCTATCCTGGCGGCGGCGGGCAGGTGTGTGATACTGGCACCATACGAGGCCTTGAGGTCAAAGAGACATATTACAAAGCGGGTAAAATCGTACACAAAGTGCCGGGGAACGATCTGAGGAAGGGAGATGTCGTCTGGTGCAGCGTTGATTGGGACAGGCGCTACGACCTAATGATGGGTCATACCGGGGAACATCTTCTTTTCTGCTCGCTCAGAAAGCAGGTCCCCGAGCTTTCCGTGAATAAGATATTCATTTCGCCGGAGAGCAAATATGTCGTGGTGGACGGGGAAGTGAGCTGGGAAGATATTCGCAGCGCGCTTGTTTTTGCAAACCAGGCCATAAGGGATAATCTTCCGGTCACAAAAACAATAATGAGCAGGGATGATCCAGAGCTCGAGAAAGTCAGGATAAAAAAGGAAAGGATCCCGGAAGGCGAGGATATCTCCGTTGTGTCCATAGGCGACATAGACCTTTCCGCATGCAGCGGCCTGCACGTCATGGAGACCGGCGAACTGGAGATGATATTCGTTGACAGAAAGGTCTCGGCGGGAAAGGACGGCACGGCCGTACATTTCAAGGTGGGCAATGCGGCCAAAGATGCCGCGATGCTGATGGCGAATGCCTGTCTTGAGGCATCCGATGCCATTGAAAGCAAACCGGAGGACCTCGTTCGGGCCGTGTCTAATCTGAAGAACGGATCGGAAACATTGAGAAAGACTGCCGGCCGGTTCGTGAGGAAACGAATAATGGATCTGCCAACGCAGACTGTAAATGGCGTGGATGTGGTCGGCGGGGTTTTCCCGGCGGTCGACAGGAACGTGTTCGCGGATGCGGCCGAAATGTACAAGAGTTCAGGGAAGGTCTGCATCCTGGTATCCGCTGGAGACAGCGTCTCGATCATATTGTCCTCGGGAACGGAGAGGATAGACTGCAGGGATGTTCTTTCAAAGGTCCTTGCGGATTTCGGGGGAAGAGGCGGAGGCAAACCGGATTTCGCTCAGGGCGGCATCGCCGACGCCGATGCGGCCGACGAAGCTTTCTTCAGACTGCGGGAAGAGATTGTACAACGGCTACAATTAATTAAGTGAAGCGTCATTGAGGTATCATATGGCAGGAATGAGAGGCGTCAATCCCCGTCAGATGCAGCAGGCAATGAAGAAAATGGGGATCAAGCAGACCAACATCGATAACGCTACAGAGGTCATAATCAGGACGACCGACAAAGAGATAGTCCTCACCAATGTGGAGGTCGTGTGCGTGGATATGCAGGGAAACCGCAACTATCAGATCTCCGGGAACGAAGAGATCCGCCCGCTCGGTTCGACCGGGCCTGCGGCATCGGTCGCATCGTTCCCTGCCGGCGATATAGAATTGGTCATGTCGCAGACTGGCTGCGACAGAGAAAAGGCCATCAAAGCCCTCGAGGAAGCGGACGGACAGCCTGCAGAGGCCATACTGAAGATAATGACGGGCTGATATCATGTGTCTTGCTGTACCCGGTAAAATCATTAGGATCGAAGGAGATATCGGAGAGATCGACTTCGGCGGCGTCGTCAGGAAAGCCAACATCACCATGGTGGAGGCTAAGGTCGGAGACTGGGCCGTCATTCATGCGGGGTTTGCGATCGAGATCATGGATGAGGAAGAGGCGCAGGAGACGATCAAGCTCTGGAACGAGGTTCTGGAGAACTGACCGCACGTCCTCTCCCCATGAATGTTTCCACATCTTCGGAAAGACTCTGACCCGAATGGAATCACGTGGTTCCGCATACCATTTTTGAACATGCGCTCATGCAGATGTGACCGCATACACTGTGTTCTGCTTAGGACCAGATGAAAGAAAATATTGCCGCGGCGGGCCGTCCCGCTGCGTATTGTCCATGAAGATCGGATGTTTCATCGAACGAACTCTATCGTCAGTTTATCGATGACGTCCTGTTTCGGTATCTCGTACGCTCCGTCTTGATCGGGGGAAATGTCCTTCGGTATCCCATCTTCGCCGACCTTATAGGTCACGGTCCCCGAAAGACCGCCTTCTATCGAGACGCGGTACGGCCTCTTCCTGTACGCCCTGTCCTTTCCGATTATCTCTTCGGACGGAGATATCTTCACCACTTCGTACGATCTCCTGTAGAACAGCAGGAACAGAAGGAACAGTCCTGCGAGGAAGAGCAGAAGCATCCCTATAATGAACCACAGGGCGCCGTCTTCCGGATCGCTGCCGAAGACCTCTTCGCTGAAGTAGAGCTCAAGGTATATCGAAGAGTCCGCATCCGTGAAAGTGGCCGTCTGTTCTGTCAGTATCCCGTCCCCGTCCCACCAGTTCATGAAAACGTATCCGGTATCGGAGACCGCTTCCACAACGACGGACGAATGCATCGGGATCGCTACCGTGCCCGTGTATTCGGTGAATGAGGATCCGTCGATGCTGTATTCCGCATGTCCGCGCCCCTGCACAACGGTGACGGAAAGGATGATGGCCTCTTCCGCGGAGACCTCTATGGAATGGTTGTTGATGACGTTCCTGAAGGTGTACGTTCCCAGTGCTACCTCTTCCGATGAAAGCGGCATACCGTCAACTGAGACTGAAGATACTATGCTCCCGGATTCTGCATGGAATGCGTACGTCATATCCCCTCCGCTTGCCACAGCCGTCACTCCTTCAGGTTCTATAACGGAACCGGCATCCGATGCCGATGTTATAGTATACTGCGGATCCGCCCCCGGCGCCGGAGGTTCCGATTCAGCTATGCTTACCGTGAAAGTTATCTTCAGCTCCGCATCGTCTATCGGATTACTGTTGTCTTCAGAACGGCTGGCCGTTATGGTCATCCCGTAAGTTCCGACCGTCAGGCCGTCCACAGGTCTGAAGGAGAAACCTATGCTCTCTCCGGCGGCTATGCCTCCGATGATCCCTGTAGGAGACGTGCCGATATCGAACGATCCGAGGTCTCCGCCGTAGGTTATCATCAGGCTGCCGGTGCCTGTGTTGCCGGTGTTTATCAGGTCTGCATTGGCCCCTTCGTGTCCGGAGTATCCTTCCTCGGCATCCAAGGATATGCTGCCCGGATCGAAACCTATCCCGTATCTCTGAATGTATGCGAACAGATCCGTGTCGTCTGCGGATATGGTAAGGGTATACTGCCCGTCGTTGTAATTCTGTTCTACATCTCCTCCGTGCGACAGACCGGACGATTTTATAAGGGTCAGCTTCTCTCCGCCGTATTCTTTCGGGAGTCCGTCCGTGTCTATGCTTATCTCCGCATCGAAAATCTCTGCGGAACCTGTGACCGTCGAATAGATCAACGAACTTTCATCCAGGTCTCCGATGAACCTCAGATCCGACGCGGCTTTCCCGATATACAGGTCCCCGTCTATGATGCTGCCTGCACCGAGGGATACGTCGTTGACCGTTTCGTCGTCCAGATCCACCTTTTGCATCATACAGTAATTCTTGAGCACGGTCGCACCTAGCGAGTAAACACCGCCCAATTTACTGCCTTTGATCTCTCCCCTGTTCGTTATGTCTCCGCCATCGACGAGATACAAGCCCAGTGTTCCATCTATTACTGCACCTTCATCGTTATCCAATGTCAGACTATGTTGAGAAAATATGCCACATTCACTGGAAGATTTTATGCTCCCAGAGTTTGTTATCAGTAAGCCTGAGAGAAGTGTGACATTCCCTTCATTTCTTGGGGGCTTTTCTTTAAGGAGACTTATGCCATTCCCTTCATTACTCAGTATATTTCCTGAGTTCGTTATCTCTACAGCTGTACGGGGCCATATGTCTTCATACTCATCACTATTTCCTGTGCCTTTTATCTCTCCAACTGTACGGAGCCATATGCCTTCATACTTGTCACCTAATATATTTCCGGAGTTTGTTATTTCTGTGTATCCGCTTATTGAGCATATTCCATAAATTTGACCTTCGATCGTGCCTTCGTTGCGCACTATGTTTTTATCAGTTTGAAGTCCAAACTGGATGCCAAGTGATTCAGATGATATTGTCGCTCCCTTTTCATTCTGCAGGGTGAGGGAGTCCCTTGTGGTGGAGTCCCCTGTGACGGATATGCCCGACCCATAACCATCGATCGTACCGTGGTTGGTTATGCAGACCTCGCCGCCTCTAACGTATACGGCCGAGCCGTTTTGACCATAGACCTCTCCGTTCTCTATCAGCGCACCTGCGTGGTTTATGATATTCGTGGGTCCTTTGTTGACGTATATAAGATTAGAATCATAGCCCCGCATTATACCACGGTTCTCCACCGTGCCGCCGTTGAACACATTTATTGTCCTTTGGCAGTCAGAGACGATCAGTGCCGTGTTGGTCAGACTGCTTCCTTCATGAAGGCCCAGCAGCGTGATGCCGCGACGAACTGCATGGCTTTCTGCGAGACTGCCTATGCTGTCGGCATCTCCCGCCTCTCTGTAAATGCATATGTTCTCGGCCAGGGTGGTATCTATAATGAGATTAATGTCCGAAGTACTGCCGGCAGTCTCCTTCGGCACTATATTATCTTTGACATAATCCCCACCGGTTAAGTTCAATGTAACATCGTTCCTGATTATCAGATGGACATCGCCGATCATGTTCAGTTCCGCTATCTCCGCATCCTCGGCTATCACATACCAGCCGCCGTCTTCGAGCGTATACGTTCCGGATGAAGGACCTAAGTCGGCCTGATACAGGTATTTGGGATCATATTCCTCGCTGAGAGTAACCTGTTCGCCGTTTTCATCTATGTACTCCAGGCTGCCTTCCGCGGATGTTGTTCCGGAATGCAGGAGAGCAGCTGCGGCAAAGGACATCAGAGCTACAGTAATCAATACAGCTAGCATTATGGCCATATTTCCATTACTTGAACTATTATTTCTCCAATATACCACACATATGCCTCCAACAATGTGTATGTCATTAGACAGTTTGATTTTATTAGAAACTTAGAGATATAAATCCATGTCCGAGGTATTAGATATACCCATATCCATCTGATAAAGCGAATATATAAAACATATAAGCATTCAAAATTTATTCTTTTATTTAAAGGGTCGAAGAGAAATCTGGCAAGGTCACTCTTTCAGAAACATTCTGAATGGGTCACAGGGTCGTTTGGGCTGGTGCAGTGATTTTGCTAGAAATTTACGGGGATTTTGAACATACAGGAACCAAAGGACTGAGGGCTTTCCAATAGTTTAATATAGTTTGTAGTTATGGCAGGAATTGGTATGACGGTCAAAGCGGCGGGGTGACACCCGGTCCCATCTCGAACCCGGCAGTAAAGTCCGCCCGCGTATCTGTCTGTACTGTATTGCGCAAGCATACGGGAACACAGTCACGCTGTCAACCACTTTTATCTCTCATTATGCATCATGGCTTATAAACGCTTGTTTTCAGATGGTTTCTGATAATACACAACTGCCAACGGCCTGATCAGAAAGATTCCGGTTGTGAACTGCAGGTAAGGGGCCCGTTGGGAGAACATACTCTGAGAGACTTTTTATCCATTGTTTTATGGAAGCCTTAACAAAAACACACGGATCCAAATCCATCTAGGATAGGTAAGAAGAATAAATGGAAAAGGGGTAAAGGAGGCTTGCTCCCTTTCCCCTCTGTTTCGCCTTAAACCGTTTTGCGGTCCTGATCAGTCCCTCACATGGTCATGTCTGATGCTTGCCAGCGCGAGGATGATGATTGCGACCATTATCACGGCCATAACCACTGTCCACTCGTCATATGCGACGTACGTTCCTCCGAATCCCTGCGTCAGCACCAGGAGAACCAAGGATAATATCGACAGGAACAGCGCCGCGAACCTCATCGTCTTGCCTGTTCCGGTCCCGTCGTGGTTCCTCAGGTGAGATACGGTCAGCGCCGTCAGGCCTACGATGATCGAGATCACTGCGCATATCAGGTTCAATACCGCCATCTCTCCGCCTGAACCGAGGATCCCGTAGCTTTCGGTCTTGAAGGTCGCATATACATACTCGTCCGTACCGTCCCAAGATACCGTCACTTCGGGGTAGATGCTCGTAACGTCGCCGGTCCAACCCTCGAAGTAGCTGGTGGCCCCGGGGGTCGCCCTCAGGATGTAATCCACTCCGCTGTAAAGCGGCAGAGGGGAGGTATAGCTTATGAAGGACTCTCCCCCGTTGGAACTGTACAGGACGCCTCCATTGCCGTCTATGCCGACGGTCAGGTATTCCGTGGCATTCCTAGAGTCGGTGTGGTAGCTCCTTACTTCGATGCTGTGGTCAGAGGTGACATTCCTGAACGTGTATGACGACAGGTCGTCGGAATTGATCAGATTCCCATCTATAAGGACGGAAACGGTGTATCCTTTGTCGGCATAGAAGCTGAAGGTCACAGTGTCGCCCTTGAAGGCCTGTATCGCCCCGCTCGGGGACAGATGCGCGTTCTGGGACGCTATGGCGAATATGGTATGCCTGTCCGATCCTGCGGACTGCCATTTGGCCGTCAGCGTGATGTCGCCATACAGTCTGTCGGTGAATGAGAATCTCTCATCGCCCAGATACCATCCGGCAAAGAACTGCCCGTTCTTGGTCGGTTCCTCTGCGCCTACGGCTCCCATCATCGTTCCTGATACCACATCCTGGAACTCCTGCAATGCGGGCGTTCCGCCGTCCGCACTGAAGGTAACGGTGATCAGCTCTACAGCCACGAAGTCCATGCTGTCCTTTATCCTGTATGTATCGGGGTTCAGGACCTCGGTGGGGTTGAACGAATCCGCCCAGCCTCCCGATGATGCGGGTGCCGTAACTCCGAGATAGTCTCCGGTATCGACATAATCCACTGTTGGAGTGTCGCCTCCGTCGTAGTATCTGACCCTTTCTTTCCAGACGGCGAACAGCGAAACGGAACCGAGGTCCCGGCCCGTTCCGAACAGATCTTCCAGGTTCTCATCCGCGCCTATCCTGTAACCGGACAGAGGATCGAGCCATCCGTCGAAGGTTGAATGGTACGACACCCATCCTGCGGCCTCTCCGTCATATCTGTCTATGAACTTCTCGACGATTATCTCTGTGGGAGAGCCGCCGGCCGGAGTGTAGGTTATCTTAGCGGACAGCACCCTGCCGCCGTAGTCCATCTCATACTCTGCATCGTAGTCCGAATCCAGCTTGGTAGAGTACTCAAAGTCGGGTCCGTCATCTTCATCCCACACCATTCTCATCGGTTTCATGGAAATGCCATCGAACAGGCTTACCACAACCTGCCACTTCGCAGCGTATGTTGTGTCCTCCATCGGGGTCACGGTCGTTGATGCATCATATGCCGCATCTCCGTCATTCCACCCCATGAACGTCCGGTTGCCTTTGACCGGCATCTCAGGCAGAACGATGCTCTGCCCTTCGATGACCATGCGGCCTGCGATGACCGATGGAATGCCGCCGTTGGTATCGAACGATATCAAATGGCCGTATCCTGCTGTCAGCTTAACGTCGCTGCGGATCCTGTCCGTGAGTCCGTAAAGGACGTCGCCATCGGCGTACAGTCCGTCGGCTTCTCCCCCTTCAACGAACCACGAGACGAAGGTCTTCCCTGATGCGGACGGGTCTGCGGCGATGAGCTGCCTTATGGCCGTGCCTTCCGGCATCTCGAAGAAGTCGTCATTGGTGTTCAGCGTATTGTCGGGGCCCCTGACCTGCGTTATCATGCTGGTCGTCGTTATCTGGATGCCGTTCTGCATGTACTCTTCCAGATCGTAGAATGAGACCGAAATGAGCCATAGTGCAGTCAGTGTCATCTCTCCCATGACATTCCTTGTGTTGGGAGCATCGCTGTTGCGCGTATCCACGGTATATTTCTGGTTCGTCGACAGGTCCGTCCATCCCATGAACGTCACGGTCCCTCCTGCCCTGTCCGGCTTAGAGGTGAATCTGGGTCCATTGCTCGGGATCGGTCTGTTGGTACGCAGATACTTCATCGATATCTCGGCTGCAGAGTCATATCCGCCGTCGAAATGCACAGGCACGACATATTCGTACCTGAGGGTGATGTTCCGTGTGAAGGTCAGCGACTCATCGTCAGACGGTGTGATGCCGTCGTCCGGCAAATAGTCGAACGATGTCCTGTAGTATTGCGCCCCCAGCGTCTCGTAGTTTACCGAGGAGGGGGGCGCTTCGAACCATCCGATGAATATCCAATCTTCCCTCTGAGGATCGTCCAGATACGGGTTGAGATCGAATTCCAGGTCTGACAGCTTTGACCCTTCCAATATGTATTTGTAATTGTCAAAGAAGCCGCCGGTAGTGCCGCCTCCCGTAAGAGTGAACGTGACGGTCGCATACCATCTGACATAAACTGCGGTGTTCTCGGTAACTGCCACGTTCGGGTTGAAAGCCGAGGGGGTGTTCAGCGGGACGAAGTTTTGAACATTGACCGGCACATCTGCATCCCATCCTCCGGTGAACCACAGGAACTGCTGCGCCGTGAACCCTGCCTTGGTCAGTCTCGGGGCCGTGACCATGTTGGTGTTGCTGGCTTCAACGATTATGTAAGTGCCTTCGGAATCAGAACCCAGCGTTCCGATGGACGGGTTCGTTATCGTGCCATTGTAATAGAACTTGACCTCGATATTCCAGCTTGCCGTAAGCGTTATGCTCCTTGTGACATCGGGGGCCTCAGCGAGAAGGGTGCCGTCCTGGTTTGTGTATTTGACCATTCCGACATACCATCCTTTGAAGCTCTTGCCTCCGGCAGTGTTGTATTTCGGTACAGGCGGCATTTCCGAGGCCAGAGACTGGAATGTGGTCCCTTCATCGAGTCCGATGAAAGGTCTCGGATCCGGCGTTGTGCCTGGATCCTCGGCGCTCTGCGGAACGTTGATGTCGAAATTCACGTCTGCCAGCCATCTGATGTACGCATAAGCGTTGGCCTCTGAGCCTACTATGGCATTGGTATTCCACTCGTGGAGCGAGGTATCCGGAGCGTTGACGTAGTCCGGAGCGACCGTCGTCTCGCCGGATGTGTCGCCCATGTACCATACGGCGTTCGGCCTTTCACCCGCATCGCGCGATGAGCCGTTGTTCTTGTAGTACAGTCCGGCCTTCGTCAGTTCGAGATACTGGGAGTTGACGTATGTGTTGTCGAAGAACCTCTCCAATATTATTCCGAAGTTCTCGGACATGGAGTACGGCACCTGCACTATACCCAGATTTCCTCCCATCATGTTGAACTGGAACAGACTCTGGAATTCGGGCGTCAATATTACGCTGTAGGTATATGCAGTGTTGTCGTCATCGAACCACGTATACGGCAGGGATGTTCCGTCGTACCATGATGTAGGATCTTTGCCTTCCTGACTTACATCAGGCATGCTTGTCTGACGGCTTGCACCTGCATATTCCTCATCGAAGATCGTTCCTTCCAGCACTGTGAATGAATATTCGGCGGGTACCCATTCGGCGTTGGAGTTGTTCTCATCGACTATGTTCTCGACGCCTCTGTCATCAAACGTCACTGTGATGCCCCATCCGGCTATCAGCCTGGTATTGGCCGTTATCTGTGTGGAATCATTGTAGGGGGCGCTTGATGAGGTCGGTGGTGTTGTGCCATCCTCTGAGGGATACCAGCCCATGAATTTCATTCTGACAGATTTTGTGTCATTTTTGTAGGTGCTTCCTGTAGTGTCTGCGTTCTGCATGGCCGCATGTATCACACCGAACGCCGCGTCTCCCATCATCGTGGTGACCGAGACCGGTGCTGAGACCCTGTACGGGACCGGCGTACTCACCGTGCTTCCAACAGCGGTCGCGCCGTTGAAGTAGAACGTGACGTCCGCAGTGTACAGAGCGATCAGCGATGTATGGCCGTATATCTCGTATCCTCCGGATTCCATCCTGTTCTTTGTGCTGTATGCATTGGGGTAGCGTACGGTCGAATTGTTTGTTCCTGTCGCATTGTCCAATACATCGTCTGCACTGGTTCCGCCCGCTGTTTCGAGGATGTACCATCCGTTGAAAACGACGTTGTCCGCGGTCGGCAGGAAGTTGGCGTTGTTATGATATGTCAGGGCACGGCTGTATCTCTGGAGGGTCGGGTAATATTCCCCGACATTATGTCTGTATGTGTATATCCCGGAGTCGGCAGCGGTCTCCGTAAGGGTCGTTGTCGCCGGAAGGTCTCCGTCATTGATGCTGTCGTCGGGATTGAATGTCAGTACAGCGGTCCATCTGGCATACAACACCAATGCGTTGCTCTGGGTAGGTATGCTGGTAAGGTCCCAGATGTCATATCTGTTGCCGCCGCTGTCTGTACCTATCTGGCCGTCAGCAAAAGGCCTTCCATAGCATGTTCCGCTTGTTATTCCTGTGTACCATCCCTCGAATATCAGCTTGGTGCTCTTGTGGTTTCCGAGGATCGAAACGTTACTTGTGCCTGAGGGAGTACCGGGATAGTAGTCTGTTCCCTCTCCTAAATACAACTCCTCGACATGCTGTAATGCCAGTGCCGCATAGTCGTGGCTGTTGTAATCGTTTGAGGGCTCTACAAGCCTGTCGCCTGCGACGTATGTCACACTTTGAACCAGCGGATCTTCCTCAAAGTTGTAATGGAATTCAACCGTCGTTGTCCTGGCGAACAGTGCGGCATATTTGAGGTTCGACTGCACCTCATCGTTGGGGTGCACGGCTATCCTGTCGTTTCCGGTCGCGTTGACATACTTCCTGTCATCTCTTTTGAAAGACAGCTCCCTCATAGATCCGGGGTCGGTTATGTCGACGATGACCCATCCAACGAACGCGTATCCCGTGTTAGGTATCGCGCGGATCGTCATTCCTGTGCCGTAAGGATAACTTCCCTCCTTGGCTCCGGTACTGCCTGTACTGAAACCGGTAGACCCGAAGTGCTCTTCATCCAGCACGAGTTCGACTACTCCGCCGGTGGGGTTGACGAGGTGATCCATGAAAGTGGGGGAGTTACGGCCGGTACTGACCCTGGACTCCAGGATGATGCTGTATTCCTTGCCTGCGAATACGGCATAGATGTTGAGATGCCCTATGTCATTTTCGTCGCGGTATATCCATTCTTCCGGAATGGAACTCTCGTTTCCGACTATCGATTGAACGGTGACCAATCTGGATTTGTTTATCCTCTCCTCTATGGCACCATCTTCATCATGAGGTACCGCGTACCATCCGCTCAGACTGTACTTTACGAACTCCGGCCAAAGCAGGAGCCTCATCTCCTCCCCTTCCAGGAACTCTGCGGACCCCACTTCCGTACGGACGCCCGCGACATCACCGAACATATCGTTATTGTCATAATCCGGATCCTTTCCATCCGTCGTACCGTCTGAATCGGCATCGCCATCTGTGGGGAATGACCAGTAGTGGACAACGTAATACTCCTGAACCAGTTCCCATGTGCGTCCGTCACCGGCATAGGCTATGCTTTCACCATCCGGGTGTGTGAATATGGGTGCCGTAGGCGACCCTGCCATAAGAGGCGCATATACACCGGATTTGTGTGAAGGGAGATAGTTTCCGAATCCATCAGCCACACCTGAGTCGTAATCGAAGCCTATGGAGTCGCAATATTTGCGGATCCTATCTTCTGTCATGTCCGGGTGGTGCTCTACGAATGGGTGTCTGAATTTATCGTTAATAAAAATAGATTCAGTTTCGACCTTGCTGATGTCGACGATCTCCACTCTGCGGTCAAGCTGACGGCTGACATCTTCGGAGATTATGGGGTTGCCGGACGAGTCATACTCATAATAGGGAGCAAAGAGGAAATAGAGGAACACCTTCTCCCCGTCCGGGAGTTTTTGGTTGTCTATCTTGACCCACTTTATCTCGTTGGATCCTTTGAACTTCCAGTCTCCGGAATGATCGGTACCGTGCGTCCAAGCGTCTGCTATGTAGCTTTCGGCAGCGATGCGTGTTGCGGTATCTTCTGCCTTCAGCGTGAACTTGAATAACTCTGTGTTCAGGAAAGCGTCGTGCGGCGTGAATGCTATAAGTTCCCCCGTCATCAATACGCTCAGTTCCTGGACTACAGACCTCTGCTCCGCAAAGGCCCTGCTTTCAATGGTCGTATTCCTGGGGATGTGTATCTCCGAGAGGTTTGCTCCTTTGAAGGCCTGTTCCCCGATGAACACTCCCGATTCGTTAAAATTGAACTCTACCAGTGCCGGACATTCGGCAAAGGCGTTCACGCCTATTTGGGTCACATTCGGAGCGTCTACCGAGACCACATCAGAACGGAAGAATGCGGCTATGGGTATCTTGGTTATGCCGTTCAGATCCACATGTATGTCCGGGCACCAGTTGAATGCGGTATCCGACATTGTTTTCGTTCCGTTCGCCACCACGAATTTCTCTCCATCGTCCACCAGTTCGACTTTGATCCCATGCGGCAGGCATATCAGCTGA
>JAISVN010000035.1 GCA_031271555.1 Candidatus Methanoplasma sp. | reverse complement strand
AGACATCGAGATAGAGCAAAGGTCCGAGAAAGAAGTGACCGAGGTGTACGGCATGAGGATAGCTCCTGAAGGTTCGCCTGCGCTCAATCCGGCCTTTGACGTGACTCCTGCCGAACTGGTGACCGGATTCATAACGGAAAAAGGGATATTGGGTCCGAACGATATCAGAAAGGTGATGTCAGATGAATGAACTCTTCGCAAGAAAGAAACTGGCCGAAGTCTGCAGGCTCCTCTATGAACGCAACCTTACGGTCTCCGCAGGAGGGAACATGAGTCTGCGCATAAATGAGAATGAGTTCATAATAACGCCGAGCGGCAGGAACAAAGGGCTCCTCGGACCGGAGGATATGGTGCTTATGAACCTGAAGGGAAAAGTCCTCTCCGATGGAAAGCCTTCGATGGAGAAGGGGTTCCACATCGCCATATTCAAAGCAAACCCGGAGACCGCGTCCGTGATACACTGCCATCCGCTCCACTGCACTGTCCTTGCCGTCAAAGGCGAGAAGATCAAAAGCAGGCTCACGCCGGAAGGGGTGCTGCTCCTGGGAGATGTGCCGATGATAGGGTACTTCACTCCCGGCTCGAAGAAGCTTGTTGATGCGGTCGCCGAACAGGCCTCCTGCAAAGCAATGCTCATGGAAAGGCACGGCGCGATAACGCAGGGCAGGACGCTGGAGGAGGCCTTCAACAGGATGGAGGAACTTGAGTTCCAGGCAAGACTGCAGATCATGGCCGGAGATGCGGATGAACTTCCCGCATCCGAGGTCAAGAAACTCATGAAGATGTGATACTTTGGCGGTACTCGTTGCAAAATGGTTCGGGATATTCCTTCTGGATGAGAGGACAGGGAAAGTAATTGACAAAAGGCTCATGCCAAAGGATCCGGATCTTATTGCGGAAAAGCTCGCGATGATGCAGAGGGGCTCGATACTTGACGAGGAGAGGGAGCTTTCAGGCAAGATGCCGAAGATCTTCGTATCGAACACCAGGCAGTCCGAGCTTGGAAAACCCATATTCTATGATTCCTCGTCCCTTGACCCGGGAACGTTCGGGTTCAGCGAGAGCCTTATGCACAGCGCAATGGTCGGGCTCGGAAAGCTCAGAACATCCGAACCGATCCCGAGGGACAGGAACCTTGTGCATGCAATAAGGGGGTTGGACGACCTGATCGAGAGCTCGAACCTCCTGAACGAGAGGCTCCACGAATGGTACGGTATGCACTTCCCCGAACTGGCCGATATAGCGAAAGACGATCGGTATGCGATGCTGATAAACGAATACGGCGACAGAGAGAGCATCGTAAAGGAACTTGGTCTGGATATCAGCTCCATAGGCGCAGACCTGGAGGATAACGACCTCAGGGCCATAACCGAACTGGCCGGCACGATCCTGAGGCTCTACGATGAAAGAGAGACCATGGAATTCTACGTGTCAGAGATAGCAAAGGAGACCGCACCCAACATGTGCGCATTGATCGACGCCCCGCTCTCCGCAAGGCTCATATCCCTTGCAGGAGGGCTCTCAAGACTGTCTACGCTGCCGTCTTCGACCGTCCAGCTCCTCGGTGCTGAGAAGGCCATGTTCAGACACCTGAGGTCTGGCAAACGCTCTCCCAAGCACGGAGTGATATACCAGCACCCGGACATCCACAGGTCGCCATACTGGCAAAGAGGAAAGATAGCAAGGGCCCTCGCCGGCAAGATACTGATAGCCGCCAAGATAGATGCCAATAAAGGGGAGTTCTTAGGAGATGTACTGAAGACAGAGTTCGAGATCCGTCTGAAGGACATACAGACGCGCTACCCGGAGGCTCCTAAGAAACCACAGAGCCAGAGTGCGCACGGAAAGAAGAGAAACAACAAATCCAGACGTTGATTTCAACCTACCAAATTTATATAAGCATACGATAGATAGGGAATCCGATAACAATGCAGTCACTATCCGATGTATCACAGTTCTCCCCATGCTTCAGAAGGGAGTTGGACTACCGGCCGACAGCATGAGGAAGGTAAGAAAATGTGGGAAATGAAAGAGATCAGGGAATTGAAGGTCGGAAGGTATGTCAATATCGACGAGTCCCCCTGCAAGATCATATCGATAAGCACGTCAAAACCCGGAAAACACGGATCTGCAAAAGCCAACATCGAAGCGGCAGATATCTTCACGGGTGCTAAAAAATCAATAAACGCCCCTGTCAGCACGAAAGTGCAGGTCCCTCAGATCGACAAAAGAAAAGGACAGATCCTTTCCATACAGGGCGATGAGGTCCAGATAATGGACCTTGAGACCTTCGAGACCTTCTCCATGGCCATCAACGCCGACCACGAGAGCGTCCTTGAAGAGGGCGGAGAGGTCATGTACCTCGTCGCCATGGGTAAGAACAAACTGATGTAAGGTGAAACGCGTGCCGTACGGTATATCCTATGCAGGCGCGGAATCGGATTACGATTCCGCGGATGCATTCATTTTGGGCATACCGTATGACCGCACATCCAGTTTCAAATCAGGTGCCAGAGAGGCGCCTTTCCACATCAGAAGGGCCTCGTACAATTTTGAGGAGATCCATTTCGAACACGGATTGGACCTCCCTGTGCCGAATGTCTTCGATCAGGGGAACTGCGAGGACTTCTTTTTTCCGGAAGACATGATGGATGAGGTCAAATTCTTCATGCGTCCCGCAATAAAAGATAAAAAGTTCACAATCGCCATAGGCGGCGAACATTCGATCAACATCCCGATAATCCAATGCTTTGAGAAAGATGTCGCTTTGATAACGATAGATGCGCATCTTGATTCGAGGGACGACTATCTGGGAACACCATACAGCCATGCGTGCGTCACAAGGCGTGCGGCAGAGCATCTCGGCATTGAGAATGTGTTCTCCGTCGGAGTGAGAGCCATATCGAGAGAAGAGCTTGAAAGGGATGATGTGATCCCTCACATAACATCCTTTGAGATCAAAGAGAAAGGCATCGACTGGGCGATCGGCAAGGCTCTGGACAGTGTAAAGAGCGAGCATGTTTACCTGTCTTTGGACATAGACGGAATAGACCCGGCCTTTGCCCCGGGTACCGGCACTCCGGAGCCTTTCGGCCTTGATCCGATGGATGTGAAGAAGGCGATGAACGCGATAGGGGACAGGCTTATCGGTTTCGACGTTACCGAGGTATGCCCTCCGGCGGACCCGTCGGGAATAACATCCGTGCTTGCCGCCAGATGTGTGAATGAGGCCCTTGCGATCCACGCAAAGAGCCTGAGATGAATCACTGATTCAGATATTCTCTGACCAGCTTTTCGTATTTGTCCGCCCTTTCTTCCGCGACCTTCTCGTCTTTTGATTCCGAGTATATTCTGAATGCGGGCTCTGTTCCGGACGGCCTTGCGAGGATCCATCCGTCATCGAATATTATCTTGGTCCCGTCCGTATTATCGATCTTGGCGCCTGCACTTGCTTCCGCTATGTACTCCAGAACATGTTTCTTAGCGTCGTTCGGGCACTCTATTTTCCTTTTTACGGTGTAGTATACCGGAAGCTTGGCAATTTGATCCTTGAGAGGCCCTTCGGCAACTATGCATTCGAGCATCTTCGCGACGGTCATGCCTCCGTCCCTGCAGTACTGCTGCTCCGGGAATATCAGTCCGCCGTTCTCTTCCCCGCCGAACACTGCGCCGGTCTCGATCATCTTTCTGGCGACAACGGGAGATCCCACTGCGGTGTAATTTATGGTCCCTCCTGATTCTTTAACGACCTCCTCCACAAGCGATGATGAGCTGACCGGTGTCACCACCAATCCTTTTTTCTTGGAAAGGACATATTTCGATATAAGTGCCAGACTCTTGTCCCCGCTTACGAATTCGCCGTCACCGGTTATGAAGACGCATCTGTCCGCATCCCCGTCGTGGGCTATCCCTATAGCCGATCCTGTTGCTTTTGTCAGTGAAAGAAGGTCCCTGAGATTCTCTTCTGTAGGTTCGCTGGGATGTCCCGGGAACTCTCCCTGGGGGTTGCAGTTTATCGTTATCGTCCTCACACCCAGCTTCTTCAGGAGAAGGGGTGCCGTCTCATATGCTGCGCCGTTCGCACAGTCCAGGCATGCCGTCAGTCCGGCCTTTCGGATGGATTCCGAATCGACCTTGGAAACGATCGCATCCACATACTCCTCTCCGGCCCCGCTCATCCTGCACATGTCCCCGACCTGGTTCCATGCGACACAGGGTATTTCTTTGGAGTACCGCTCCTCGATGTTCTCTTCCTCCACCCGGCTTGCCTCGGTACCGTCGGCCGAGATGCATTTTATCCCATTGAACTGAGGAGGATTGTGAGACGCGGTTATCATCACTCCTCCTGTCACATTATCATGCGTTTTCACGTAATATTGTATGGCCGGCGTCGGCAGAATGCCCAGGTCCACTACGGAGACACCCACGGACATTATTCCCGCGGACACCGCCATCTTTATCATGTCTGCGGACAACCTTGTGTCTGTCGCTATCGCTACTGTGCCTCCCATTACGGTCCCTATTGCCTTCCCCATCTGAAGAGCCAGATCGGAGGTCATATCCTCATTGATTATGCCTCTGACCCCGTTGGTGCCGAAGAGCCTTTGCGCCACAACTCACACCCTCCTTGCGGACAGCATGATGGATACTGTGTCTATGCATGACTTGCATGCGTCTGCCGCCATCTCTATCGAGAATATCAATTCCCTTATGAGCATGACCGCGCGGGGATCCATGGTGGAAAGGTGCACGTGCTTTATGCAGGAGAAGTACAGGCTGTCGATTATCTTTTCCTGGTCGTAAACGGCCTCTATGTTCCTCAGAGTGTCCGTTGAGCCCGCATCCATGTTCTCAAGCACCTTCACAAGGTGTTTGACCGTGGGTATGAGCTCTGCGGACATCTTCTCCACCTCCAGCCACACGTTGTCCGGAACGAGGGCGTTGGTCTCTTTCAGAAGCTGTATGTGTATCGCTCCCTCCTTCGACCAGTTGGCGATCTGGTCCATTTTCCTTATGAAGTGGATGAGGTCCTCTCTTTCCTGAACGCTCATCTCGCCCCCGGAGACATCCATGCACAGCCTGTCCCCTGATTTTTTGGCCTCCTTCTCGGCTATCATAAGCCTTTCGATGCACTTCATCGCATCTATCGGGTTCCCTCTGCCCATTGCGGTCATTGCGAGATCAAGCTCCGTCACCGCATCGAGCACTATCAGGCCGTGGCTCCTGGAACCTATCCTGACAGTCTCCTCCTTCCTCTTGGAAAACCATACCATTATGCCTTTCTTCTCATTCAAGTTCGATCGCCTCTTCTAATCCTTCTTCAGGCCATGCAAAGACCTTTGTCGCTTTTTTGTTGAACACGAGGAATACCCTGTCTCCTACTTCGGGCACCTCGTCGTTTGATGATACGTTATAGTCTATGTAGTCGCTGGTCACGGCCAACGTCCTCACCCTCCAATACGTCCCCATGAACACTATGTTCTTTACCTCCGCCCTTAGACCGTCGTTCGCGGTATAAACATTCTCGGGACGCACCGATATGACCGCGCGGTCTCCCGCCTCGAAGTTGGATTTGGCCGCCCTTACCGTCTGTCCTCCTCTCAATCTGACGACGGTCTTCCCCGTTTTTGTTTTGCCGGAGACGGTGCACTCCAAAAGGTTGGTCTCGCCTATGAAATACGCAGCGAATATCGATTTCGGGTTCCTGTAGATGTCCAGAGGCGTCCCGATCTCCTGTATGCCGCCTGCCCTCATCAGGATCAGCCTGTCCGACACGGACATGGCCTCCTCCTGGTCGTGCGTCACATGGAGCACTGTTATCCCAAGTTTTTTGACGAGCCTTCTGATCTCGTACCTCAGCTCAACGCGGACGCGGGCATCCAGAGCCGATAACGGTTCATCGAGCATGAGCATCTTCGATCCGGATGCCAATGCTCTTGCGATCGCCACCTTCTGCTGCTCTCCGCCAGAGAGCTCGGAAGGGAACATGCCAGCGCGGTCGAAC
>JAISVN010000128.1 GCA_031271555.1 Candidatus Methanoplasma sp. | reverse complement strand
AATTGTTGTCAAAAAGGCTTACAGAGAAATATTCCGAAATAAGCTGGAGAAATATAGCTGGAATGAGAGACATAATTGCCCACGGCTATGACGGGATAATCTTGGAAACCATGTGGGTTTCGATCACTGAAGACATACCAGTTCTAAAGGATGTATGCGAAAGGATTCTTAATGACCTGGGCAGTAATGGGTTGTAAAACGAAAATAGACTACTTGTATGAATTTTTGTTTCTTCGGGGATTTAAGATGCGCCTAAACGGTAAGGCCCAAAAGAAGATATTCGCAACTCGCAATGGACGATACAGTACCTTATTTTTATTGATAAGCAATGTTAAATATAATTACTAAATTTGCTAACTTATGGTCGTTCATCTGGTCAACTCTGGCCTACAGTCTGGCTCGAACATCTATCTGGTGGTCGGGAGCAGGACCGCACTCATCGATGCGGGATTGGACAGAGACAGCGCCAGGAACATCGCCGCGATAAAGAAGCTGTTGAATGGAAGAGGCCTTGATATGATAATACTCACCCACTTCCACTTTGACCACATAGGCGGTCTGAACGACATGCTTGATGAGTTCGGTTCCGAAGCCTATGCAGGGGCCGGAGACGCTCCGTACATAGCGAACTGCGATTCTGCGTACACTCTGTCCGAAATGTTCGGAGGGACGCTTGAACCGACGGAGATAACGGAACTGATGGAAGGCGATGTGATCGATCTGGGAGAGCACAGGCTCCGTGTCGTGAACACTCCCGGGCACACATGCGGAGGGATCTGCCTGTACGATGAGGTCACAAGCTCTCTGTTCTCCGGTGACACGGTGTTCAGCTGCGGCATTGGGAGGACGGATTTCCCCACAGGATCGGCGAAGGAACTCGCCGCATCACTGAGGAAATTGAGCGGGATCGACGTAGGCATGCTGTATCCCGGCCACTCGGAAACAGATTCCGACGGCAACAGGGCGATAAGATACGGTCTTATGATGATAGGAGGGGGTTTTTAATTGAAGATAGTCAAATGTGATTGCGCAGACGGAGCAGATCCGAAGTTCAGGGAAATTATAGACGACGCTGCGGAGGAGATAGCCGCAGGGAATCTCATCGTCTATCCCACGGAGACCGTATACGGCATAGGGGCCGACATATTCAACGAGGTCGCCGTTAAGAACCTGTATGTCGCAAAGAACAGACCATTCGACATGGCGCTGTCCGTAGCGGTCAGCGACAAGAAGATGATGGAGAGCATAGCCGTCCTGGATGAGAACGCGGACAAGCTGATCAAAGCGTTTCTCCCCGGCCCGCTGACCATAATCATAGAGAAGAAACCGGATGTGCCAGATCTTGTGACGTCCATGTCCAAGAAGGTCGGCATAAGGATGCCCGACCACCCGGTCGCCATGGAGATAATAAAAAAGACCGGACCCATAGTCGCAACATCTGCGAACCTCCACTCGCACGAGGATGCCACGGACATAGATTCGGCGGTAAAGGATCTCGGTTCTGCTGTAAGCATGTACGTGGACTCAGGGCCAAGCAGACTGAAGAAGCCATCCACCATAGTGTGGATCATGAACGGCGAAGTGGAGATAGTAAGGCAGGGCGCCATAACGATCAAGGACATAGAGGAAGTTCTGAATGCTTAACAACGATGAGATCCTGAAACTCAGGAAAGCGGGCGAGACCGCCGCCGCGGCAAGGGCCCTGGGCATGGATATGGTCAGGGAAGGGGTGAGGCTTTACGATGTTGCTCAGGAGGTCGAGGGCTTCATACGGTCGAAAGGATGCGGGATAGCTTTCCCTTGCAACATAAGCATCAACGAGATCGCTGCGCACTACACACCGTGCGTTGACGACAAGAAAGTGTTCGAGATAGGCGATGTCGTCAAGATAGACTGCGGCGCAGAGCTCGACGGCTACGTCGGGGACACCGCAGGGACCGTGGAGGTCGGGACGAAGAGATACCGCAGCCTAATAGAATCCTCGAAACGCGCAAGGGACACCGTTGCCGAGTTCATCGGGGCCGGAGTGCCGATATGCGAGATCGGAAGGGCGGTGGAGATGAGCATGATGCAGGACGGTTTCAAACCCATAAGGAACCTCTGCGGACACCAGATAAAGCAGTACAACCTTCACGCCGGCGTATCGATACCGAGCTACAACGACGGCAATACGGATAAACTCGTTCCGGGCATGATCGTGGCCGTCGAACCCTTCGCCACCAACGGGGACGGGATGGTCCTGAACGGCCCTCCCGGGAATATCGTAAGGATACTGAGGGAGAGGAAGCTGGCGGATCCGAAATCACAAGAGTTCTTCGAATACGTCAAAGGGGAGTTCAAATCGTTCCCGTTCTGTGCCAGAAGCTGCGAGTTCCCCGATGCGGAGAAGCATGTGAAGACCCTTCTCAGGCATGGGGTGCTTTCAAGCTACGCCCAGCTCATAGAGTCGAAGAAGGGGATAGTGTCTCAGCACGAGCACACCTTTTACATAGCGGGCGAGCGGGCGGAAGTGACGACCCTTCCGTAAAGGTTTATCTATCATTTGATGCTACACACTCCAAAAGCCGATGTTGCCAAGCCTGGTCAAAGGCGATGGACTCAAGATCCATTCTCGTAGGAGTTCACCGGTTCGAATCCGGTCGTCGGCACTCACTCTCATACCGTCTGCGTCTATCGCAAACAGAGGAAATTTTTCGAATGCCTTATAATAACCTTTAATAAGGAAGACACAATCCTCGCTGTTACGTAAACTCAGGACCCGCCTATGGCGAATACTGAGAGCGCGTCCTGAAGGACAAGCGCTTGAGTACATCCCCCCGGGGAACATTTACGGAGGAATGAAAAATGGCAAAGGCAAAGAAAGACGCGCCCGAAGCCCAGGACGAGAACTTCAACTTCATAGTTCGTATCGTTAACAGCGATATCGACGGTCAGAAGAGGACGGTCATCGGACTCCAGAGCATCAAAGGCGTAGGAAAAAGGGTCGCTCAGATAATCGCAAAAAGAGCGAACGTCGACCCGGCAGTCAAGATAGGAACACTTTCCGATGAGAAGGTCAAGGAACTCGAAGCGCTCGTATCAACATATGTCGAGTACGCACCGCACTGGGCCATCAACAGGCAGATGGACTACGAGACCGGAGCGGACATGCACCTGTTCGGAAACGACCTGGACATAATCCAGAAGGATGACGTGAACAGAATGAAGATGATCCGCTGTTACCGCGGAATAAGGCACGAGACCAAACACAAGGTCAGAGGTCAGAGGACCCGTTCCAACGGAAGGAAGGGACTTACGATCGGTGTCCAGAGGAAATCATCCTGAGGTGGTATGAATGGGAGATCCGAAATTTTCACGCAGATCGTATGACACGCCCTCACACCCCTGGCAGGGAGAGAGGATAAAGAAAGAGGTCGAAGTAGTCCGCGAATACGGCCTCAAGAACAAGACCGAGGTATGGAAAGCACAGACCGTACTCAGGAACTTCAGGAAGCAGTCCAGAGAACTCCAGGCACGCCTGAGAGGAGGAGATGCGCAGGCAAAGATCGAAGCAGATGCCCTGCTCAGGAAATGCACACGCATGGGCATACTGCCCGTCACCGGCTCCACGCTTAACGACATCCTGGTCCTTTCCGAGAGCGACATACTCTCAAGGAGGCTCCAGACGGTCGTCTTCGACAAAGGCCTCTCAACAACCATAAAGCAGGCCAGGCAGATGATAACGCACGGGCATATACACATCAACGGCCACAGGGTGACCGTTCCGGGTTACATCGTGACAAGAGAGGAAGAGGCATCCGTACTGTACAACGATGTCTCACCCTTCACCGATGAGATGCACCCGATGAGGATATCCGCGGAACAGGCAGCGGCAAACGCAGCCATGAAGGCCGAAGCGAAAGACAAGGCCGAGAAAGAAGCCGCTGCGAAGGCAAAGGCCGATGCAGAGGAAGCGGGAATAACACTCGAGGACGGTGAGGCCTGATGACAGCCAAATGGGGAATAGCTAACATATATGCAAGTTATAACAACATCATGATCACCCTCACCGACATAACCGGTGCGGAGACCATAGGAAAGGTCACCGGAGGAATGGTCGTCAAACAGGCGAAGGATGAATCTTCGCCGTATGCTGCACAGAAAGCCGCAGAGAAGATCGCTGAACTGGCCAGAGAAAGAGAGATCGTCGGAATACACGTAAAGGTTCGTGCACCCGGCGGAAACAAATCGACATCTCCCGGCCCCGGTGCTCAGGCGGCTATACGTGCCCTTACCAGGGCAGGCTTGAGGCTTGGTCGCATAGAGGATGTCACACCCATCCCGCATGACGGTACAAAGAAGAAAGGCGGCCGCAGAGGACGTAGGGTCTGAGGAGTCACTCATGGAAATAGAGATACGCGAAATGGAGGATACGAGGGGCAGCTTCATACTGAAGAATTCGTCTCCTGCCATGGCTAACGCTCTCAGAAGGACAATGCTTACAGACATCCCCAAAATGGCCATCGATAAGGTGGAGTTCCACCTCGGACCCATAATGGTGGATGACAAAGAGTACGAGAGCGTGACCCCCCTCTTCGATGAGATCGTGGCTCACAGGCTGGGCATGGTTCCGGTGCCTACCGACTATGACCTTTTCACGTTCCAGAAGGACTGTTCCTGCGGAGGAGAAGGCTGCCCGAGCTGCACTATAATGTACAGCTTGAACAAGATAGGGCCGTGCACGGTCCTGTCCGGCGACATGGTGCCTCTCGGGAATCCGGACCTGGCGGTCAAAGACCAGTTCATACCGATCGTCGAACTCACTGACGGCCAAGCGGTCCTCATCTATGCGACAGCAGTGATGGGCACGGCCAAGGAACATGTCAAATGGCAGGCGGCCTTCGGAGTAGGATACAAGTACATGCCGAATGTCTCTATCGATGAGAGCAGGGCCGGAGACCCGGACACTCTCGACTGCATGAGGGTGTGTCCCAGAGGAGTATTTGAGGTCAAGAACGGCAAGCTCAAGGTAAGAGATGTGCTTAACTGCGGCATGTGCAGGGAATGCGAGGTCGTTTCGCACGGCGCGGTAAGACTGGACCCCGATGAGACCAGTTTCTATTTCAGATATGAGACAGATGGCTCGCTGACGGCCAAGCAGGTCCTCGACAAGGCAATGGATATCCTGTCGAAACAATCAAGCGGAATGTTCTCCGATCTGGATGAATAAAACCGAACTTCAAAAACACGGGCCGGTGCCCGTTTTCCATATTTCCAATTCAATAGAAATCCGACAGCTTGCATTTTTTGATCTTGTCGCTGTTGAATACTGAGTTCATGCTCATTTCAAGGATCATGATCCTTTCTTTGGTGTACTCATCGAGATGGTACTTCTCGCTGATCTCCTTCGACACTTCCAGATACTTCTTCACGCTGGCCTCATGTACAGTGAGCGTAAGCTGATTCCCGCATTTGCATACGCCTGACAGCGGTATGCGTCTGTACTTGTCGCCGCATTTTGTGCATCTCACGGTCTGGGTGCTGAAACTCCTTAGATTACCGGCCATATCGGGAAGGAAGTGCTTATTGATGACCTTGGTGGCAACATCCCTCTCATCGACCGCACGTATCTTTTTCCCGAGGTACAGCTGAGCATCCATCTTGTCGGTCATGCTTTCCAGCGTGGTATATGCTGAGTTCTTGGGCCCCTCCGATATGTCGAAGGTGTCGTGGGTGAAACCCAATCCTTCATACTGTCTCTCGGTCCCGATGCGCCCTCCTATGAGATCCATGGTCTTCTCGATCTCTTTCGGATCGCGCATGTCCATTGCCGCTTTGTAGAACTCCAGCGGGTAGTTTCTCAGACAGTCTATGTTATGCGCCTCTTTATCGATCTCGTTGGGATCGAGTCTGGTCGTAAGGACCAGGGGAGCATCCATGAGCCCTCCTCTTCTGTCCGGCAGATACAGTCTGGAGAAGTTCAGCAGACCATCAAGTGCCAGAATGATGCAGTCTTCATCCCCGTCGCAGTTCCTTCTCTTTGCGGCGTGGAAGAAAGGATGCCCATAGCAGCCCCTTATGTCGGAGTATCCGATTATGCGACAAAGGATGCATCCCGATGTATGCGGCGCCAATCCGAATGTAAGATGGCCTATGAGGTCGCCTCTGTTCTCAACATTGTAGTATCTCTCGAGCCCATAGAACTCTTCGAGTTCATCGTCGAGGAACTTTGCGACCCTGACAAGGAAAGTCCCGCAATCCTTCGATGGTATTATGTCCTGGACCTTGAGTTCGCATATCTGTTCTTCGCTGACAAGCGGTTCGCCGTTCCAATCATGCGAATAGCCCAGTTCGTTTGCTTTCTCGATGCTCAGTCCGATCTCTCTAGGTTTGAAATGAGTAAGCGGCACATCGGTCATGTCATATCTTATCGTGCCGTCCTTGAACACCGATACGTCATTCTTTGATCTCAATATTCCTTTTTCAAGCATCTCGGGGGTCTTTGACCTGGATATGAGGCCCTCCACGCATCTCAGTTCGCTCGGAGGCCTCTCATTAAGGTGCAGGAGCGCATTGCTGTACTCTTCCGCCAAATTTATGCTCAGCATAGAGGGTCCGTTGCTGTTATAGGCTTTTTTAACGGCTGATGCCGTCGTATGGACCTCGCAGTTCCTGCACCATGTGCGGTGCGTCTGTGCGCCGCATTTCGGACAGGTCCTCTTCCCGACTTCTATATTCAAAGTAGGTTCGACATTCGAACTCAGGCTGGGTGTCTTTGCCTTCGAAGCTTTGATGGCAGAATCTATATCTCTGCCGTATTGTCCGTCCCTCCCAACAGGGAACAGTGAATGCACTTTGGGTGACATCTCTCTTTCCCTGGCTTTCTCCGGACGAGCCATCCTTGTGCCGATGCGGGTCATGGCCTTTGCACGGATCTCGAACCCGGCGGCCCCGCTCACTGCGGCAAGGGAATCTGTACCTTCGAGGTTTCTGAGAGGGATCATCTTTCCATCCAGTACAGCAAGCCCAAG
>JAISVN010000111.1 GCA_031271555.1 Candidatus Methanoplasma sp. | reverse complement strand
GTCGTACATGAACCCGACTATGCCTTCCTCCGTATCGGCATCGCCTGTGGCTATCAGGCCGAGTATGTGGCTTCTCAGGACCACCTCGTTTCCCAGTTTAGACGTCAGCCTCTCTGTGTCATGCATGACGTAGTCTTCCATCAGGCGCTCGTAGTCGTTGTAGCTTTTTCCCACAAGCACCGCTTCACCGTAAGGATCATAACCGGGCCTTCCGGCCCTTCCGCACATCTGTTTCACTTCCATGACGGATATAGGAACATTCCCCGCATTCGACTCGAATCTGTGAGTATCCCTTACGATGACCCTTCTCGCAGGCAGGTTTATCCCCGCTGCAAGGGTGGGCGTTGCGACTATGCACTTTATGTTGCCGTTGCGGAAGTTGTCTTCGACATACCTCCTCTGCTTGTATGTCAGCCCCGCATTGTGGAATGCCATTCCGCAGCTTACGCATGCTGCGAGCTTCTTTCCAACCGATGTGGCCTCCGAATCCCCCTCCAGGATGTCCGATTCCTTTTCGGAGAGTTCTCTTCCGGCAAGCACTTTCATCTTGTCCGAATATTTCACTGCAAGCGATTCCGTGGACCTTCTGGTGTTCACGAACACCATGCATTGTCCGCCTGCCTTGACTACCTGTTCCATCATATTCCATATCTCATCCTTGCTGCCGGTAACCTCTATAGACGAGAAATCATCGAAGCTTATCTCTCCGTTGTAGTATACGCCCTCCTTCAGAGGTATCGGGCGCCAGTCGCTTGTTATCAGCTCTGCATCAAGCCATCTGGCGAGGTCTTCGGCGTTGGATATGGTCGCAGACAATGCGATGATCTGCATGTCCGGGTTCTTCCGCATTAGTTTCGTTAATATTATCTCAAGGGTCGGGCCTCTGCCCGGATCGTGTATAAGGTGCACTTCATCGGCAATGACCAGCTTTACGCCGTCCATCCACTTGCTCCCGTGGCGCATCATTGAATCGGCCTTTTCGGAAGTTGCCACGATTATGTCCGCGTCTGCAAGCTTACCGTCGTCGGAATCGAGGTCTCCGGAACTCATCATGACCTTGATGCCGAGATCCGAGAATTTTTCGAGGTCGTCCTTCTTTTCAGAGGCCAGAGCTTTCAACGGGACTATGTACAGCACCTTGCCTCTTTCCCTGAGCACCGTGTTCATCGCCGGTATGAAACCTATGAGGGATTTCCCTCCGGCGGTCGGTATTGCCACGATCAGGTTCCTGCCGGAAACGGCTATCGGAAGAGCTTCCGCCTGAGGAGGAAAAAGCTCAACGAACCCGTTTTTGACGAGCTTGTCCCGTATTTTTTCGTCTATTTCGAGTTCCGTTACTTTCATGGCTTTAATCTCCAACAGGGTTGGCGTATTTATGCATTTATTGAATATTTCGAGTATATAAAAAGGCAATTTACTTTAAACCCATAAGCCGTACGGTACGTGATTGTGGAGAGATGTCACAAATGAATAGAACTAATAACACACTATTAATGGCCCTGCTTGCAGCTATAGCGGTTGCTACGCCTTTGTTTGCGACTACGGTCTCAGCAGAGACCAATGCGGAAGAAGACAGTTCCAAATGGTATTATAACCAACTTGACGTCAACGGCAAGGCGATCTATGATGCTCTCAGCACAACGGATCCAAGCATAACAAGTGCTACTGTGAATCTCCCCGTAACGCTTTGGGCAAAGTCCAACATTCAAGGCGAAGCCGAGGAACTGCTGGAGGCCAGCTTCAGAAAAACGATCAATCTCGCATATGATGCGGTAAGGATCAGTTCTCCCCTTTCCTTTTGGGTATGGGACCGAAGCGCATTGCATTCTGTGCCTAACGTAGAAAGAGAGCCTGCAGAAGCGGGATACAGGTACGTCTATTCGTTGTCTTCTGCAACATTTACCCTGAGCCTTGATCTCTACAGAACAGCCGATGCTGACTTCCCCGGGGTGCAGAAGATGATTGAGGATATCAGAACGGTTGTGGACAACTTCTCAAGTGACAGCACCACTATGCGCGGAAAGGTGCTGGATATCAACAACTACCTGACAAATCTGATAACGTACGACCCGCATGCCGGAACCACCGGCCGCAGCATATACGCCCATGATGCATATGGAGCCCTTGCGGGCCCCAGCAACTATGCGGTATGCGACGGCTACTCCAAGGCATTCCTGCTTCTTTGCGAGAAAGAGGGTATCGACTGTGTGATAGTCCTAGGAACGGAGATCCAGGACTACATAAACCACGCATGGAACTATGTTAAGATGGAAGACGGAAAGTGGTACGCCATAGATGTCACATGGAACGACAGCAGCGGCAACGCATACTTCCTGGCAGGCGGAGAGACGTTCTTCGCTTCGCATCAGGAAGGAATATATCTGAACACCGGTACGCCGACGTACGATCTCGAAAGCCCTGTGGTCAGCATGAGCCCGTATGATCCGCCTGCGATAAGTCCCAGCATACTGTTTGCGTTGATCACTGTCGCAATGATAGGGGGCATCGTGCTCGTATTGATGTATCTGCAGGGAAGAAGGCATCACAGGAAGAAACACCATAATTGAGAACTGTTATATACAAGAACAAACTAATGTTGCGTTAAAGGGGAACTAATGGAAACAGTTGTCAATAAAGTAGAGACAGTAATGGCTCTTGAGGATTGGATAGAACAACAGACGTTCCAAAGCACGATGGACATCGATATCCCCGAAAGGATGTCTGACCGCGTCATCGGCCAGGATAAGGCCGTAGAAGTGATGAAGAAGGCGGCTTTCCAAAAAAGGCATGTCATGCTGATCGGGGAGCCTGGTACCGGAAAGTCGATGCTGGCGAACTCAATGGTGGAATATCTTCCCAGAGAGGATCTTCAGGACATCGTTTCATATCATAATCCAGAAGATGTGAACGAACCCAGAGTACGTGTCTTCCCCGCAGGGAGGGGCAAAGCGGTTGTCGGTGAGCAGAAAGCGCATGCTATGGCTGTGAAGAACCAAAAGAACTCGTTCTACATCTACGCCTGCATGGGCCTGTTGCTCATAGGTCTGGTAGCCTTCATGATATACCACGAATGGACCATACTGCTGATAGTGATCATGGCAATATTCCTTGTGCTCATGCTGACGAGAACTCCGGGGCAGAGGCAGGAGATCATCATCGTGCCTAAAGTACTGGTTGGGCATGATCCGAACGATATGCCCCCTTTCGTTGATGCCACCGGCGCACATGCAGGCTCTCTTCTTGGGGACGTAAGACATGATCCATTCCAGAGCGGAGGCCTTGAGACCCCGTCGCACGACAGATTGGAATCCGGCGCCATACACAAAGCCAATAAAGGCGTCCTTTACATCGATGAGATCAACATGCTGAGGATGGAATCGCAGCAGGCGCTCCTGACAGCCATGCAGGAGAAGAAGATGTCCATAACCGGCCAGTCCGAAAGGTCATCCGGCGCATTGGTCAAGTCCGAGCCCGTTCCGTGCGATTTCATATTGGTATGCGCAGGCAACCTCGACGCCATGCAGGGCATGCACCCCGCGCTCAGATCGAGGATAAGAGGATACGGTTACGAGATATACATGCGCAGCACCATGCCGGACACACCCGAGAACCGCTACAGCATAGCAAGGTTCATTGCGCAAGAAGTAAAGAAAGACGAGAAGATACCCCACTTCGACAAATACGCCGTCGGAGAGATAATAAAAGAAGCCCAGCGCCGCTCCGGAAGGAAAGGGGAGCTCACCCTCAGGATGAGAGAGCTCGGAGGCCTTGTGCGCGTATCCGGCGACGTTGCCGTGGAAAGAGGGGCGGATCTTGTAACGATCGACGATGTGCTTTCTGCGAAGGGTACCGCACGCAGTCTCGAACAGCAGATCGCGGACCGCCACATAGAGAACAGCAAGAAATACTCGCTGTTCGAAACAAGCGGTTCGGAGATCGGCATGATCAACGGCCTTGCCGCCCTCGGCGCAGATTCGGGTATGGCGGAATATTCGGGGATAGTGTTGCCCATAGTCGCGGAGATAGCTCCTCCTCAGGCCAAGAAGGCTGGAAGGCTCATAGCCACCGGACGTCTCGGAGATATAG
>JAISVN010000103.1 GCA_031271555.1 Candidatus Methanoplasma sp. | reverse complement strand
TCTGTTTCCCCTGCCATGGGGTCCTCTTCGCCCATTCGTCGAACACGCTCTTCCTCAGGAATATGACAAGGTCATAGTCCTCATCATCTCGGAGATAATCACGGTCCTTGAAGTCCTTGGATACCTGACGCCTCATATCCTCTCCCCTCTGATACATGACGGATATCAGCTCGCAGTCGACGAGGTCGTGCTTCGGGCCTGCGCTGTACACCTCATACTTACTGCCGAAGTATTCTCTCGTAAAATATTCCGCAAGCTGAGATGTGAGATCGTTCTTCTCGTCTATGAACAGCACTTTCAGCCTTTTTTCCTTTTTTCCGAACATGAGACCATCCCGTGAGCGGTTTGAGGTAATGATCGAAAAGATTTATCACTTACTGACCCTGAATAGAAAGTTCATCTTCTACATGTCATTGGTCACTTAGAATATTGCGACACACATTCTCCAGAATGGGTATGTCATTCAGTATTGTTAGTCGTATCCATGATAAGTCCATGCTGTCATATCGGTGTGCGATCTTATCTCTCATGCCGGATGCGCCTCTCCAGTCAACCTCGGGATGAGCATCCTTCAGCACAGAGGAGAGGCGTTTGATGTGTTCTCCTATCTGTTCCAAAGAGAACACGCAACTATACTGCAAGGAGATGTTTTCCTGAAAATCATCCTCATCTGAGCCGTGGACCTTAGTGAGATATTCTAGATCTTCGCAATATTTTACGATTACTCGGATGTTATCCATGTCACGCTTCGAATATGATCCTTCTGTCACGCAGCAATTCCTCCTTTAAGGACTCATTATGAATGCCTTCTTCGCTGATTATATCCACTTCGGTTCCGAGTGCATCTTCCAGATCACAACGGAATGATCCTATTTTGAATAGACCGTATCCTTTGGGGGCCAGAATGCAAAAGTCAAAGTCGCTGTTGTCATTATAATCCCCTCTTGCTCTGGACCCGAACAGGTAGACGCGTATCATGCCATGCTTTACGGCTATAGGTACAACTATATCGCATAACTCTTCGAAAGTAAGATTGCGCATCTTCCCTACTTGCTCCATAGCATTGTATCCAAAAGATAACCTATAATAATTGCGCAATAGACCTTTGAGAGGATTAGTGCAGGCATTCATGAGGCCTGTTGGTTTGTGAAAGTTCGATTTTTAGTAGATAATGATTTTATCTGACCTTGCAATGGAGTAATGCCACGATGATGAACATTTTAGAGCTGATGTCTGATGATAGACGGGCGAGCTGAGTGGCGCATCATTCATTCTGGTTGTCTATTCAATAACTGTAAATAAATCTCCGCCGATAACATCGCATGAAACCGGTCTTGCAGGTAGCATTGGACCTTATGCAGTTGAATCGTGCGGTTGCGATAGCGCACGAAGCCGCCGAAGGCGGTGCGGATTGGATCGAGGTCGGGACCCCGCTGATAAAAAGCGACGGGGCGGAGGCAGTGAGGACGATCCGCAGAGAATTCCGTGACAAGAAGATCATAGCCGACACTAAGACCATGGACGTCGGCGGATTGGAGGTCGAGATGATGGCGAAGGCCGGCGCCGACATAGTCACCGTCCTGGGTCTCGCCGATGACTCCACCATTGCGGAGGCAGTGTCCGCAGGAAGGAAGTACGGTGCCGAGGTCATGATCGATATGATCAATGTCCCGGACATTGTCTCCAGGGCAAAGACCGTCGAGAGACTCGGAGCATCCTACATATGCATGCATATGGGGATCGATTCGCAGATGAGGGGAGAAGGAAACCCTGTCGAGACCCTTGGAAAAGTGGTCCGCGAAACGTCCATACCCGTGGCGGCGGCCGGGGGCATAACCGTTGAGACAGCCCCGAAATACGTTGAAGCGGGAGCATCGATAATAATAGTCGGGGGCGCCGTCATCAAGGCTGCCGACATAAAAGGATCCGCGGCGGACATCGTCGCCTCCATGCAGGGGAAGAAGATCGATACGGTCCTGTCCAAGAAGTACGGGGAAGACGAGCTCTTCGAAGCATTCGCCAAGGCCTCTACGTGCAACATATCCGACGCATTCCACAAGAGAGGGGTCATAATGGGCCTCAGGCCGTTCATCGCCGACGGTGCCAGGATGGTCGGCAGAGCGCTTACCGTGCAGACAGCGAACGGCGACTGGGCGAAGCCTGTGGAAGCCATAGACCGCGCAAAGCCCGGTGATGTCATAGTGATCGATGTGGGCAATGCGCCTGTCGCCGTATGGGGGGAGCTTGCGACCCACTCGGCAAAGACGATGGGCGTGGTCGGGGTCGTGATCGACGGTGCGATAAGGGACATTGACGACATAAAGAAAATGGGCTTTCCCGCATTTGCAAGGTCGGTCGTCCCTTGCGCCGGTGAACCGAAGGGTTACGGCGGGATCGGGATAGAGGTCACCATCGGCGGACAGGTGGTCCGCACCGGAGACTGGATAGTCGGGGACGAATGCGGCCTTATGGTGATACCGAAAGAGGTCGCTGTCGAGGTTGCGAACAGAACGGTCGATGTCCACGAGCGCGAGGAACGCACCAGAGAAGAGATAAAGAGAGGCTCCACACTCTCCAAGGTCAACGAGCTTGCAAAGTGGGAACCGGTAAAATGATCAGTATGCGCCCCTGCCTCTTTTGAATGGGTCTATCTGCCGAGGCATGCCCTCGGCATCCATCTTCCTGGCAAGGTCGTTGAGCCTTTCTATCCTGTCATCCATCGGCGGGTGCGTGCTGAACAGTCTCGAGAAGATGTTCTTTTTCTTCCTGACGGGGTTCGATATCCACATGTCTGCGTAGCTTGTGTTCGAATACTCGTTGCGGGGGGATTGCACCCCGGACTCTATCGATCTCAGGGCGCTCGCGAGTGCACGGGGATTTCCGGTTATTTTCGCACCGGTCTCGTCAGCCAGATATTCGCGGCTTCTTGACACACCGAGCTGAACAAGCAGCGCGGCTATCGGCACTGTGATGCTGAGTGCTATGGCTATTGCATAATGAGATATGTTCCTGTTATCGCCGCCCAGCATGACCGCCCATATCGCATATCTCGAAAGGTATGAGAGCACGGCCGCCATCGTCGATGCCACGGACATTACGAGTATGTCCCGGTTCTTGACGTGCGCGATCTCGTGCGCTATGACCCCCTCGAGCTCATCATCCGTGAGCATGCCGAGGAGACCTCTTGTGGCGACCACTGCGGCGTTCTTCGGATTCCTTCCGGTAGCGAATGCGTTCGGCATCGGAAGGTCCGAAACGCCGACCTCCGGCATGGGGATCCCGGCCTTGTCCGCGACGCTCTTGACTATTGCATAAAGCCTCGGCTCTTCGGCCTCTGTCACAATGCGCGCCCTGTTGGCCCTCAGCGCACTGCGCTTAGAGAAGAAGTACGCATAAAGGTTGAATGCGACTGCCAGAACGAGCATTACTGTCAGGCCGAGCCATATCTCGTTGAACAGATATCCTATTGCCGTTCCGACCGCCAGCAGGATCAGGGTCATCACGATGAACATCGATGCCGTCTTAAGGCGCCATTTCATAATATCACTTTATTTGAGGTACAAATGCGCTTGTATTTGAACATTATCATCAAACTATTCATGAAAAATGAGAGAAGGGGCTTGCGCCCGCTTCTTGATGAACGGTTTGAGTTCACGGGAAATATTTCTTGAGAAATACGTCGGCTTTTATCATTCCTTTCGGGATCAGATAAGAACCGTCATTGGATCTTAGCGCGAGTCTCCATTCTCCGTCTTCATCCCGGCCGATGCGGTAGCATACGATATCAGAGTATCCGTCATGCGCCCTGAACCTGTACGGGGATTTTCTGCGCACCTTCATGCTTCCGTCTATATTCATATCGTCCGGAACGATGACGTTGTAGTTTCTTATCCAGAAGATGAAGAACAGCATCAGGATGCCTGCCACCGCCGCTATGATGTAAATTGGTGCAGAACCGTTTCCAGGGATCAGTCCTGCGCCGTTCGGCTCTGAACCATAGGCCTTGCTTCCAAAGTACGCCTCGAGATGCATGGATGAGAAGACATCCTCGAAC
>JAISVN010000078.1 GCA_031271555.1 Candidatus Methanoplasma sp. | reverse complement strand
ATCCAGGATCTGAAAAGGAGATGCGAGTGCAAGTACGACTACGACTGCACCCCCATCGTCCCCCAGAAGATCATGTACGAGATCAACCGCATAACCAAGGAAGACCCCGACATCATAATAACGACGGACGTCGGACAGAACCAGATGTGGGCTATGCACTACCTCAAGATAGAACGCCCGAGGCAGTTCATCTCATCCGGAGGTTTCGGTACGATGGGCTTCGGCCTGCCGTCTGCGATAGGAGCGAAGGCCGCATGCCCCGACAAGAAGGTCATGACGATAACCGGGGACGGAGGACTGCAGATGGTCATGCAGGAGATAGCGACATCTGTCGCCGAGGACCTTCCTGTCGTCATCTGCCTGCTGAACAACGGCTGGCTCGGAATGGTCAGGCAGTGGCAGAAGCTGTTCTGGGACAAGAGGTACAGCAACACCCTCCTCGGTGCGAACCCCGACTTCGTGAAGATCGCTCAGTCATTCGGCGCCAGAGGCATACGCGTCGACAAGCCCGGCGAGATACATGATGCACTCAAGGATGCGCTGAACAGCGGAGAGACCTGCCTGGTGGAGATCATGGTCGATTGCGAAGAGGATATCACTCCGATGATACCTGCCAATCCGAATGTCCCCCTCGTGAAAGGGCGCTGCAAGTTCTGATACCATCAGATACGAGCACGTACCAAACGGCATCTTAAGTGCGGAGGCAGCTATTCGATATCATATGCGACAGCGTATGCTTTATTGATCGAGTAGCTGCGCCGCTTAAATGCCATATTTATTATACTCATAATATAATATATTACGAGTAGAGGTTTTCTGCATGTTCTACGGACGTATGCGAGAGTTGGATAGGATGAACAGGCTGTACGGTTCGAAGGAACATCAGGTCGTCGTCATATACGGCAGGCGCCGCGTGGGAAAGACCTCCCTGATCAACGAATTCTGCAAAGATAAGAGGGCCATTTTCTTTTCCGCTTTGGAATCCACTGCCGAAAAGAACCTTAGAGCTCTGTCGAAGACTGTCAACTCACTTCTCCGTCCGGAGAGCTCCGTTCAGCCGGAGTATACGAGCTTCGACGATGTCCTCACGGAGATCTATGAGGAGTCGCAGAGGGAAAAGTTGGTTTTCGTCATAGATGAGTATCCGTATCTTGCGGCGGCGGACGGTTCCGTATCGAGCGTATTGCAGCATATGATCGATCACAAGTTTTCAAAAACAGACATATTCCTGATCCTTTGCGGCTCATCCATGTCCTTCATGGAAGAACAGGTCCTCGGACACAACAGCCCGCTCTACGGCAGGCGCACTGCACAGTTCAAGATCGAACCGCTTGAATATCTGGCTGCAGCGGAGGCGCATCCCGGTCTGCTGCCGGAGACAAATGCGCTCATATACGGCATAACCGGCGGCGTACCCCATTACATCAACAAACTGGCTGTCGAGGGGGATGATGGCATCGGCCATGCCATAACAGAAAACATTCTGGAAAGGACCAGCTATTTATTCGAGGAGCCCGCGAACCTCCTCAAACAAGAATTGAGAGAGCCCTCCACCTACAATTCCATAATAGCTGCGATCGCCGGGGGTGCCGCACGTTTGACCGACATATCCGACAAAACCTCGCTAGATTATGCCTTATGCTCCAAGTACGTCTCCGTACTCATGAATCTGGGGATCGTCGGCAGGAAGGAACCTGTATGCGGGAACACAAAGAACAAATCCCTGTATTTCGTGAAGGACAATCTTTTCAGATTCTGGTACCGTTTCATTCCGGACAACATGTCCTCGATCATGGCCGGCAGGCCGGAACAGGTCTATGAGAAGGAGATATCCCCTCTGCTGGATCAGTACATGGGGGCATCCTTCGAAGACATATGCCGGCAATACCTGGTATTCCATGCGGACGTTCCGTTCACGATCAAGGAGATCGGCAGCTGGTGGGGCGGCAACCCTGCGACAAAGGTCCGGGAAGAGATAGATATCCTGGCCGTCAACGGCGGCAATGCGATATTCGGCGAGTGCAAGTGGCGATCGGCCCTCACGGACCTTTCCGTGCTGAATGATCTGAAACGCAAAGCCGGGCTTTTCCGTGAATTCGATGAAAGATACTACTACCTGTTCTCAAGGTCCGGATTCACATCCGGCGTGAAGGAAGCCGCAGAGGATGACCGCTCTGTGCGGCTGATCTCGCTTGCGGACATTTACGGCGGCTGACCAAAAAGGTCCGCCCTTAGTGTTTTTTGCTGGCCCACATTTTCCATAGGAATAATCAGTAATTTCACCACATTTTCCATAGGAATAATGTGTATCATAAACACATTTTTCCCACCAATAATGTGTATTTTGCCGAAACTGTTCTGCGTTTTATGGGCTTTGACCTTCCCTCACAGGTCCAGACTGTCCTCGTCCAGAAGGAACTGCCTGATGCTGATGGTGACCACTCCGTTCTCATCCCTTTTCGGATGTGTGTCGTCTCCCACGACAATGATCTTCTTGAAGGAGTCCCTCACTTTGAGGAACGGTCTGAGCTCCTGCTCTTCCTTCTCTCCCTCGGGCATTCTGTATGCGGATTGGATGTAATATCTCCGGCTTCCTTTGTTCGCTACGAAATCGATCTCCAGCTGTCTGTATTCCTTAGCGCCTTCCTTTGTGATCCTGTCTTCGACGATGCCCACATCGACGGAAAAGCCTCTGGACCTGAGTTCGGTGTAGATTATATTCTCCATGATGTGGGTTTCCTCCTGCTGTCTGAAGTTCAGCCTGGCATTGCGGAGGCCTACATCGACGGCATAATATTTTGACGGCGTATCGAAATACTTCTTTCCTCTCACATCATATCGTTTGGATCTTTCAAAGAGGAATGATTCTTCAAGGAAGTTCAGATATCTGCATACGGTCTCTTCATCTATCCCTGAATTTCTCAGGGTCTTCAAAGCGTTGGATATCCTTGCTGGATTGGTCAGCGATCCCACCGATGAACACAGGAAGTCTACCATGAGGTCCAGCTCGTTCTCCAGCCTTATGTCGTTCCTTTCCTTGATATCTCTCAGGTACACCTCATTCATAAGATTCTGAAGGTATGCCGTCTTCTGTTCCTCATCGCCCCGGGCGATGAGTTCCGGCATACCGCCGAATGTGCGGTAAAGCCTCCAGGCCTCTTCCTCTCTTCCGGGATATGCCGTCGAGAATTCGGAGAACGACAGAGGATATATCCTGATCTCATCTCCCCTTCCCCTGAACTCAGTCAGTATGTCTTTCGAAAGCATCTTGGAGTTGCTTCCTGTGACGTATACGTCAATGTTCTGGAACTGGCGGAGTCCGTTCATCACATCTTCGAACCCCTCCACATACTGGATCTCGTCCAGCAGAACATAGCACCTGTCTCCCTTGGCGGATCCCACTATGCTCTCGTATAATGCCGCAGGCTCGCGAAGCGGTTTGTTGCGGATATCATCCAATGCTATCGCTATTATGTCGCCGGGGTCGGTGCCTTCGGATATCAGATGATCCCTGAACAGTTTGAACAGAAGATAGGACTTACCGCATCTTCTTACCCCGGTGACCACTTTCACGGAGCCGTTCCATTTTCTCTTTATGAGCCTGTTAAGATATCTGTCTCTTCTGATCTCCATTCGGACCAACCTCCATTTAATCGGGAAATACTGTATAATACATTTTTTTCGATTATTAAAATGCATGGACAACCGTCTGCCAATATCGGGACCTCGCGACTACCGGCTGCGGAGAGGACATGCGCGCTTATTCTTCCAAAAGCCATTCGACAAGATTCCTGCTCTTTATCCCCGAATAGTCACCCGGCATCTCCGGGTCCATGGAAATTATCATCTTCGGGTGATTGTCCTCGATATTCATCAACGGCCTGAGTTCACGCTCTGCGACCGCCTTGTCCGACATGGTCATTGCGACCTGCACATACATACGGTCGCCGTGTCTATCAGCGATGAAGTCCACTTCATATGCGCCGATCTTCCCGATGCTGATGTCGTATCCTCTTCGCAGCAATTCAAGATAGACCATATTCTCCAGGATCCTTCCGGAACCGTCCTGCCTGCCGCCTATCAGGTTCCTAAGCCCTGGATCCACAACATAGTATTTGCCCAGCGTCTTCAGCCGGAGTTTTCCGGTTATGTCGTATCTTCTTACTCTGTACAGCAGGAACGCGCGTTCCATGATCAGCAGATAATCCTCTATCGTGTTGTGGTTGCTCTTTCTGCCGCTGCTGTTCAGATAGTCGGATATGCTTTTCGCAGACACGGTGTTCCCGACATTCTCGATCATGAACTCTGTGAGGCTCTTAAGCAGTGCGATGTCACGTATGCCGTTCTTTTCTACGATATCGAGATAGAGGACTGTGCTGTATATCCCGCTTAGCATATCCCTCTGCAGTGCGGGGCGGTCGCTGAGCAGAGCGACCGATGGAAATCCGCCTATTCTCATGTATTCTGCAAAGGACCTCTCCTTGTCACGGGAATCCGTGAAATCCATGTACTCCTTGAAAGAGAGGGGCAGCATGCGTATCTCTATGAACCTCCCGACAAGCTTCGTCCCCAGATTCGGAGACAGCATGACGGCGTTCGAACCTGTCACATAAAGATCTGCGTCCAGGTCCGTATACATGCTTATGAGCGCACTTTCCCAATCGGCTATGTTCTGAACCTCGTCCAGCAGGACATAGTTCCTGACGCCTTTCTTCATGCGCTTCTCGACGGCATCGTACATTTCCGACCAGTTCGAGACCCGCTCTTTCATCTCCTTCGTATCCATGTCTATCCTGACAATCCTTTCCTTCTCTATTCCGACAGAAACAAGGTAGGCTTCAAAAATATCAAACAATGTGGATTTTCCGCATCTTCTAACGCCTGATATCACTTTGATCACAGGCGCATCCATTGCCTCTATCAGTTTGTTCAGATATCCGTCTCTGGCCCTAGGAATCATGGTTCCAACACATATCTGAAAGAGAATATATAAAAGTTTTTTAAACGTACTTACAAAACTTTTGAAAATTTAATTTTTTTTAAGTATACTTACAAAACTTTTGATAGACAAAAACCACTGCGCACGAAAGAGATTCTTTTCGGGATGGGGTTCAGCAAAAGGAACTGCCATAGTCTGTGTTACCACATGTGCAAGATCCACAATTCTGCCGCATTGTACCAGAGCTCAGATCAGCATGGTTGGAAGCAATTCCTTGAAATCGCCCGAAATATAATGACTGCTCTATACGATAACTATTAGTGTACCAATGAGTTGAACCTTTTATCTTAAAGGTGGATATAATGCAAATTTACCACGACTCGGATGTGGACTTGAATGTCCTCAAAGGAAAGAAGGTCTCGGTGCTCGGATACGGAGCACAGGG